>JAYUEZ010000165.1:0-6007 GCA_043738965.1 Gammaproteobacteria bacterium | reverse complement strand
ATCTGGTCTTCGGTACCCTGCACACCAGCTCCGCGGCGAAGACCATCGACCGCGTCGTCGACGTGTTTCCGGCGGAAGAAAAAGACATGGTGCGCGCGATGTTGTCCGAGTCCCTGCGCGCGGTTATCTCACAAACCTTATTGAAGAAAAACGGCGGCGGACGCGTCGCCGCGCACGAAATCATGATCGGCACGCCAGCGATCCGCAACCTCATCCGCGAAAATAAAATTGCGCAGATGTATTCGTCGATTCAAACTGGACAACAATTTGGGATGCAAACCCTCGACCAATGTTTGCAGCAAATGGTGCAAAAGGGCTCGGTGTCGCGCGTCGAAGCACGAACCAAGGCTCAAAATAAGGATCTATTCTAAAACCGCACGCAATCGCCGTCGCGCGCGGCAATTTTGAGATCGGTTCTAGTAGACTTAAGCATAACGCGCCGCCAGGCAGGAGTACCGAGATGGAACGCGAACAAGCAATCAAGTACATGCGGGATTTGCTGAAACTGATGGTGGACAAAAAGGGGTCTGATCTCTTCATCACCGTCGAGTTTCCACCGGCGATTAAGATTGACGGCAAGGTAACGCCGGTCTCGAAAACCAAACTAACGCCCGAGAACACCAAGGCGTTGACGTACGCCATCATGAACGACCGGCAGCTAAAGGAATACGAGGCGAGCAAGGAATGTAATTTCGCCATTGCCCCGGCCGGCATCGGGCGCTTTCGCGTGAACGCCTATATACAGCAAAGTTACACCGGCATGGTATTGCGGACCATCGAAACCGAAGTTCCGACGCTCGATGGCTTAGGCCTGCCCGAAGTGATGAAGGAAATATCGATGACCAAGCGCGGGCTGGTCATCATGGTTGGCGGCACGGGATCGGGTAAATCGACCTCGCTCGCGGCGATGATCAATCACCGCAACGAACACAGTCACGGCCATATCATCACCATTGAAGACCCGATCGAATATGTCCACCCACACAAGAACTGTATCCTGACGCAGCGCGAGGTGGGTGTCGACACCGATGATTGGGAAATCGCGCTCAAAAACACCTTACGCCAGGCGCCGGATGTGATTCTGCTCGGTGAAATCCGCGATCGTAAAACCATGGAATTCGGCATGGCTTTCGCGGAGACGGGTCACTTGGCGATGGCCACCCTGCACGCCAACAGCGCCAATCAAGCGCTCGATCGCATTATCAATTTCTTTCCCGAAGAACGACATCAACAGTTGTTCATGGACTTGTCGCTCAACATGAAAGCCATCATCTCGCAGCGGCTGATGAAGAAAGTCGACGGCCGCGGTCGGGTAGCGGCGATCGAAGTCATGCTGAATTCACCCTTGATCGCGGATCTCATCCTCAAGGGCGAGGTCCATATGATCAAGGAAATCATGAGTAAATCAAACGAACTTGGCATGAAGACCTTTGACCAAGCGCTGTTTGATCTCTATGAAGCGGATCTGATCACCTATGAAGACGCGCTGCGCAATGCCGATTCCATGAACGAACTTAGACTTAAAATTAAACTGCAAGGCAAGGCCGCGAAAGTGTCGGACAAATTGGCGGGCCTCGATCACCTGTCGCTCGAAGAATCCAACGAAGAAAGCGGGATGCTTCGCTAGGCGCAACCTACAGCGTGGACACCCGGTCACGCGGAGACTCGCGATGGATATCACGCCTTATTTGAAACTACTGCGCGACAAGGAAGGTTCTGACCTGTTCTTCAGTGTCGGCGCCCCCGTCAAGATCAAAATTGAAGGACTGGTGAACTCGGTCGGCAAGACCGTGCTCACCGGGGAACTGACCAAGGCAGCGGCATTCGCGATCATGACCAGCGCTCAGATCGAGCGCTTCGAACACACCTTGGAAAGCGATTTCGCGATTTCTCTGGACGACAAATCGGCGCGCTATCGGGTCAATGTGTTTCGCCAACGCGGTGAAGTGGGCATGGTATTACGCCGGATCCCGTCCAACATTCCGACTATCGAAGAACTTAACTTGCCCGACATTCTGAAGTCGCTGGTCATGCACAAACGCGGCTTGATTCTGATGGTGGGAGCGACTGGCTCGGGCAAATCGACCACGCTCGCGGCGATGGTCAACGAGCGCAACCAAAAGATGTCGGGCCACATCCTGACTATTGAGGATCCGATCGAATTCTCGCACCCGAATCTGAAATCCATCGTCAATCAACGCGAGATCGGCGTCGACACCCTGTCGTACCGTGCCGCGCTCCGCTCGTCGCTCCGCGAAGCACCGGATGTCATCTTAATCGGCGAAATCCGCGACCGCGAAACCATGGAAGCGGCCTTGGAGCTGTGTAATACCGGCCATCTATGCCTATCGACCCTACACGCCAATAACGCGAATCAAGCACTCGAGCGCGTAATCAATTTATTTCCGCAAGACCTACACAAACAGTTATTTTTGGATTTGGCACTGAACATTCGGTCGATCATTTCGCAGCGCCTGGTCCAGGGTTTGGATGGCTTTCGCGTCGCCGCCATCGAAATCCTGATCAACACGCCGCATCTCGCCGACTTGATCTTGAAAGGGCAAATCGGCGCGGTCAAGGAAGCGATGGAACAAAGTGGCGCCAAGGGCATGCAGACCTTCGATATGGCGCTGTTTAATCTCTATAAAGAAGAGCGGATCGATCTCGAAGAGGCGCTCAACAATGCCGATTCGCGGACCAATCTAGAGGCGCGAATTAACTTCGGCTAGAAGGTTGTGAGCGCCGCCCGCCGGGTGCTAAAGCTGGCGTGCCCCCAGTCGATATAGGGTTCATGTCAACCCCTAAAATCGCTTACACAACGTTTGCCGAGGCGCGTCCACGCCGATTGCCATGCCAATTGCCCAGACGTTAACGAGGGCTTACGGCAACGAATTGACGTCGAATGCCACCCCCGAGGAACTCGTTGAATGCGCGCGGGTGCTCGCGCTCAGTTTGGCCGAGCACCGTGCGCGTTTCGGCGTCATGCCCTTGGTGCGTGACGCGGCGCCGGTGGTGGCGCAGGCGGTGAACAAAGCGTTAGCCAGCGCCGCGTCGGGGGTCTTAAACGAAGCGCTCGCGTTGATCCGAACTCCTGCACGACCCAGCGCTAAATCCGATATCAAACCTATTCCCGAACCGCAAGCTCCCTACGACCGCGCGGATAAGCGGCGCCAATTGCGGGTTAGTGTCACGGCCCCGGCGCACGTGTCGGATCCGGCAGGAACCTGGCAACTCGCGGCCACCGTATGCAATATTTCGTGGGGCGGCGCCGCCATTCAATGCACCGGTTTAAAAGCCGAATCCGGCCATCAGTTGCGTTTACATTTGCCGGCCGGCGGCGGTAATAAGATCACGATCCTGGCCACCGTCTTGCGGGTGCAGGAGTTGGCGGAAGGTCGAGAATTCGGCCTGCGCTTTGATAGCCTGTCGCCGTCCGATGAAGCACGCTTGCAACAGGTCTTAGCGCTTTTAGTGTCGAAGCCGCAAGCGGGGCGGCGGTCGGAAGCACGACTGGTGCAACGTTTCGAAATCGAATACGGCGATGTGGGTGAATTTCAGACGACTTTGGAAGACATCTCGGTCAACGGCCTGATGTTGATGGCGCCCGATCCGCTCGAGATCAACCAATCATTGCTAATCTCGCTTTCCAGTGCGGACACCGAATTCACTTTAAACCTGCGCGCACGCGTGATGCATCAGACCGAACTCGGCGAAGGGGATCTCAAAATGTATCGCGTGGGCCTGCAGTTCGAGCATTCGAACGAACAGGTACGCGAACAGGTGACCGCCGTGATCCGTCAGCTGGCGACTCTGCGACCCGCCGACACCTCCCTCTCTGAACCAACCTAAAGTCGGCTAGAGACACTCGACGACCGCCCTCCGATGATCGTATTTAAGTCGCGCGAAAACTAATTCCGTCCCCGATGAATCTCGAGCGCCAGCGGCTCGGGGCCGGTCAATTTCGCGTGCTCACGCGGCTTCAACTTTAAGTGCGCGCCAACAATATCGGCTTGAATAGGCAATTCGCGGCCGCCACGCTCGAACAACACCACCAACCGAATTGAACGCGGGCGACCATAGTCAAAAATTTCATTCATCGCCGCGCGCACTGTGCGCCCGGTATAGAGAATATCGTCGACGAGAATCAAATCGCGATTGTCGACATCGAACGGCAAACTCGACGGCTCGACCGTGGGGTGGATACCGATACGGCTGAAATCGTCGCGATAAAACGCGATGTTGAGTTCGCCCACGGGTTCTGTAAGCCGCAACAGGGTCTTCAAGCGATCCGCAATCCACACGCCTCCCGTGCGGATCCCAACCAACGCCGGCCGCGAAATTTCTTCACTATCCAGTTGGCGGCGCAGGCTGACAGCGAGCGAGTCGATCAGGGCCTCGAGATCGAATCCCTCTTTCATGCACAAACTTCCGTGCGCGCATGGGCTTCCAGGAGCCAGGTCTCGAGGATGAGTTGGGCGGCCACCGCGTCAAGCGTAACGCGCTTGCCGCGCTGACTCGCGGCGAAATGCGACGACAATCGTTCGTCGATGAATTGGATCGGGAGGTTAAACCGCCCTTCCAGACGGTGCGCAAAGCGGATGATACCCGGCGCTAACGGATGCGGTGCGCCGTCGGTCGTTCCCGGCATGCCGACGACGAGGTATTCCGGCTGCCATTCCGCGATCAAGCGCGCCACCGTGTTCCAATCCGGTTGCCCCGCGTGTGCCGGCAAGGTAGTTAACGGGGTGGCCGTGCGAGTCAGGGTTTGTCCAACCGCGACGCCAATCCGCTTAACGCCATGGTCGAAGCCCAAGACAGTCGCGATCGCCGCCATTCAGGCGTGTCCCACATCAGTCGACAATCGCGCGATATCGATGCCGACATGCGCGGCTGCGCGCTCCCAGCGCTTTTCAGGGGGTGCGTTGAAAATGATATCGAGGCTTGCCGGTCCAGATAACCAAGCGTTCTGCGCCATCTCATGTTCTAGTTGCCCGGCGCCCCACCCGGCGTAGCCGAGGGCCACGAGCAAATCGTTGGGGCCGGTGCCCTTCGAAATGGCGGCCAGGATTTCGCGCGAGGTTGAAATCGCGATTTGATCGGTGACTTGAATGGTCGAGCCCCAATCGCCGGCAGGACGATGAATGATAAAGCCGCGATCGCGATGTACCGGCCCGCCTTGGAATACCGGACGAGTAATAATCGCGGGATCTTCGGATTCCAGCTTCATCTGCGTGAGGACTTCGCCGAGTTCAATATTGAGCGGACGATTGATCACAATCCCCATCGCGCCCTCTTCGTTATGGGCACAGACGTACGTGACCGTGCGCGCGAAGTTGGGATCCTCGAGCGCCGGCATGGCGATCAGAAACTGGTTGGTGAGGTCTAGCGCTGTCATGGGCTTAGTATCGACCGGCAGTGCCGCCCGTTACAAGGCGGCACAGTCTTAGTGGTTATTGCGCGACGAAATGTTCATTACTCAAGAACTTCCACGTGCGGGTGATGTGTAACACGTCCACGTCGTGCCGAATATCGTCCGGAAACTGCGCGTAGGGGGCGGCGAGCTCAACAATCCGCACCGCCGCGTCGTCAAGCACCTGAAATCCCGACGACTTACGCACGATAACCTCGACCACGCTGCCATCGGGTTTCAAGGCCACGTCGAGCAGCAAGTTGCCGGAGAGTTTGCGTTTACGCGCTTCGTCGGGGTAGTTCAAATTACCGATATTTTCGACTTTTTGCCGCCAGGCCTCCAAATACGACGCGTAACGATATTCCTGGGTACTGGCGGAAATAAACTTCAGGCGCGGCCGCTTCGATTTATCGTCGAGTTTTTGTTCCAGCTCGGCGCTTAGGCTTGCCATCGCAAACGACCGGGTGATGAGTTGCGCGGCGGTTGGCAGCTGCGTCGGGGGACTGTCGTCGGGCGCTGGTGGTTCTGGGGTCTGCTTAGTGGTTCGGCTCGGCGTCGGGAGGTTGGCAACCGGCACTGGCTTGACGAGATTTTCGG
>JAYUEZ010000164.1:0-16093 GCA_043738965.1 Gammaproteobacteria bacterium | reverse complement strand
CAACGCCGCCGTTAACGTCGTCTTCCCATGATCCACGTGGCCTATCGTCCCCACGTTTACGTGCGGCTTCGTACGCTCAAATTTCTCCTTCGACATGGTGCTCGTTACCTCTTCAAACGGGGTTGGCGATAATGAGATTTACGGTTCAATTACTACGTTTGCTGACCGTCTCGACCACGCTCTTCGGGGCCTCGACGTAGCGCGAAAATTCCATCGTGTAGGTCGCGCGGCCTTGCGTTGCGGAGCGCAGATCGGTGGAATATCCAAACATTTCAGACAATGGCACTTGCGCCTTGATCACTCTGCCGGCTGGTGACTCGTCCGCGCCTTCCAACATGCCGCGGCGCCGATTGAGATCGCCGTTCACCGTGCCAACGTAATCTTCCGGAGTTACTACTTCGACACTCATCATGGGCTCGAGCAGCACTGGCTTCGCTTTCTGCGCGCCCTCCTTGAAAGCCATGGAGCCCGCGATCTTGAACGCCATTTCGTTCGAATCCACTTCGTGATAAGAACCGTCGTACAAAGTGACTTTTACATCGACCATGGGATAGCCGGCGATTACGCCGTTTTTCATCTGTTCTTCGATGCCTTTTTGGATCGCGGGAATGTATTCGCGCGGAATCGTGCCGCCAACAATTCCGTTCACGAATTCAAAGCCAAGACCCGATGCATTGGGCTCGATCTTGATGACGACATGCCCATATTGGCCGCGACCACCGCTTTGGCGCACGAATTTGCCTTCTTGTTTTTCCACCACGCCGCGAATGGTTTCGCGATAGGCCACTTGCGGCTTGCCGACATTGGCTTCGACCTTGAACTCACGCCGCATGCGATCGACGATGATTTCAAGATGCAATTCGCCCATGCCCGAAATAATCGTCTGCCCAGATTCTTGATCGGTGGCCACGCGGAACGACGGATCTTCCGCCGCCAACCGTTGTAGCGCGATCCCCATTTTCTCCTGGTCGGCCTTGGTCTTCGGCTCCACCGCGACGGCGATGACCGGCTCCGGGAATTCCATGCGCTCAAGGGTGATGATGTTGTTCAGATCGCATAGCGTGTCGCCGGTCGTCACATCCTTGATGCCGACGGCGGCGGCGATGTCGCCCGCCCGAACTTCCTTAATTTCTTCGCGGCTGTTGGCGTGCATCTGCAGTAGCCGACCGATGCGTTCCTTGCGATCCTTGACCGGGTTGTAAACCGAATCACCCGAATTCAAAACACCGGAATAAACTCGAAAGAAGGTCAGTGTGCCGACGTAGGGATCGGTCGCGATCTTGAACGCCAACGCGGCAAACGGTGCGTCATCGGCGGCAAAGCGGTTGGCTTCGGTTTTCCCGTCGTCAAGGATACCCTTGATGCCAACGACGTCGTTGGGCGCCGGCAGGTATTCGATGACCGCGTCGAGCATCGCTTGCACGCCTTTGTTCTTAAAGGCCGAACCACAGAGTACGGGGACGATCTCATTGCGCACTGTACGAGCGCGCAGTCCCGCCTTGATTTCTTCGAGCGTTAAATCGCCCGTTTCCAAATATTTTTCAGTGAGTTCTTCGGTCGCTTCGGCCGCCGCTTCGACGACACCTTCGCGCCACTTCGCGCATTCGGCAGCAAGTTCCGCCGGAATATCGCGGTATTCGAATTCGATGCCGAATGATTCTTCGTGCCAGTAGATAGCTTTGCCCATCAGTAAGTCGATGACGCCTTCGAAGTGATCTTCGGCGCCAATCGGCAATTGGATCGGCACGACCTTGGCGCCAAGGCGCTCCTTCATCTGTTGCACGACGCGCAGGAAGTCGGCGCCGGCACGGTCCATCTTGTTGACGAAGGCGAGTCGCGGCACGCCGTATTTGTTCGCTTGCCGCCAGACGGTTTCCGATTGCGGTTGCACGCCACCGACAGCGCAGAACACCGCCACCGCGCCATCCAGCACGCGTAGCGAGCGTTCAACTTCGATCGTGAAGTCAACGTGGCCTGGAGTGTCGATGATATTGATGCGGTGTTCGGGAAATTGCTTGGCCATGCCGCGCCAGAAGCAGGTAGTCGCCGCGGACGTGATGGTGATCCCGCGTTCTTGCTCTTGTTCCATCCAGTCCATGGTGGCGGCGCCATCATGGACTTCGCCTATCTTGTGCGACCGTCCCGTGTAGTAAAGGATGCGTTCAGTCGTGGTGGTCTTGCCCGCGTCGATATGCGCGGCAATGCCGATATTTCGGTAACGATCAATGGGGGTCGCGCGTGCCACAGCTGCCTATCCTTAAAACTCAATTACTTTGGCGAATGCCAATTACCAACGGTAATGCGCGAAGGCGCGATTGGCTTCCGCCATCTTGTGCGTGTCTTCGCGCTTCTTAACCGCGGTTCCGCGGTTGTCAAAAGCGTCGAGCATTTCGCCTGCCAGGCGTCGATCCATGGACTTTTCGCCACGTTTACGCGCCGCATCGACTAACCAACGCATGGCCAGCGCCGCACGGCGGTTGGGACGCACTTCCACTGGCACTTGGTACGTCGCGCCACCAACGCGCCGGGATTTAACCTCGACTCGCGGTTCGACATTGCCAAGCGCTTGCTTAAAAACTTCGATAGCCGCGCCCTTGCCCTTCTTGGTCATTTCATCCAAGGCGCCATACACGATTCGCTCAGCGACTGACTTCTTACCGGACGACATCAACATGTTGATGAATTTGGCGACGGTCTGATCGCCGAATTTCGGATCCGGGAGGATGTCGCGTTTGGCTGCTGCGTGGCGTCTGGACATGGGTTTCGCTTAACTCGGTAAGGTTTTTTACTTGAGGGTCCGGCAAGGGCGCATTAAGACTTCGGCCGTTTGGCGCCGTATTTCGAACGGCCCTGGCGGCGATCAGACACCCCCGAGGTATCCAGCGTGCCGCGCACGGTGTGATAGCGCACACCCGGTAAATCTTTCACCCGGCCACCGCGAATCAGGATCACCGAGTGTTCTTGCAGGTTATGTCCCTCACCGCCGATGTAAGTCGTGACTTCCTGCCCGTTGGTCAAGCGTACGCGCGCGACCTTACGGAGCGCCGAGTTCGGCTTCTTAGGCGTGGTGGTGTAAACGCGCGTGCAGACGCCGCGCTTTTGCGGACAGCCTTCGAGCGCCGGAACCGGGCTTTTCTTCGTCTGACGCTGACGCGGGCTACGTACTAACTGATTGATAGTGGCCATCTGATTCGATACCGCATCGGCCGCGAAGGCCGGATCGTTTCACCCCATAGCCGTGGGCTGGCGCCCATGGTGTCGTGGTGAGAATTACCAATTTGTATTGCGCTGCCGTCACGCACTCGACCCCCCGCTTTGTCTGCCAGCGGTACGGGTTCGAGTCGCCGTTCGACGCACACCACCGACGACTGCCCGAGACTGCGCTCCGGGACTGATATCTGTGGGTGCCGGGGAAAATAATTCCGGCGCGAAAAAACGTCAGGCCCGGGGACCCGGGCCTGACGTAGGAGCGGAATTGTAAAGTGCCGCTCACAACAGTGTCAACGCTTATTGCGGTCTAAATGCCTTGGCTCGGTTCTGAATCCGACATGTCGCGCCGCTTATCGCGATCTTTCGTCGCTCGCTCCGCGCGGCCCGGTTATTCCGACTCGCTAGTGCTGGTTGTAAACGCGAAATTCGGAGCATCCGCCCCCTGCCGACGTTTGCGGCGCCGGTCATTGTGGTAGGCGTACCCAGTACCCGCTGGGATCAGCCGACCCACGATGACGTTTTCCTTCAGGCCACGGAGTTCATCACGTTTACCAGTGACCGACGCCTCGGTCAGTACCCGCGTGGTTTCTTGGAACGACGCAGCGGAAATGAATGACTCGGTCGCCAACGACGCCTTGGTAATACCCAGCAGCAATTGCTGATACGTCGCGGCTTTCTTGCCTTCGGTCTGCATCTTGTCGTTTTCTTCGAACAAGCGTTCTTTCTCGATTTGTTCTCCGGCGAGGTAACGCGTGTCACCCGACACTTCGATCTCCACCTTGCGCAACATCTGGCGCACGATGACTTCGATGTGCTTGTCGTTGATTTTGACGCCCTGCAAGCGGTAAACCTCTTGCACTTCGTTGACGATATAACGCGTCAACTCCGGCACGCCCTTGAGACGCAAAATGTCATGCGAGTCAGCCGCGCCGTCGCAGATCACGTCACCTTTTTCCACATGCTCGCCTTCGAACACCGTCACGTGGCGCCATTTTGGAATCAGCGTTTCGATTTCTTCGCCATCTTCGAGGCGAATGACCAGCCGCTGCTTGCCCTTGGTGTCCTTACCAAACGACACGGTGCCGCTGGCTTCCGCCAAAATCGCTGGCTCTTTGGGTTTACGCGCCTCGAACAAATCGGCGACTCGCGGCAGACCGCCGGTAATATCGCGAGTCTTAGACGACTCTTGCGGGATACGCGCGATGAAATCGCCCACTTTAAGTTGCCCGCCATCTTCGACGCTGATCAGCGCGTTCGGCGGCAAAAAATATTGCGCGGTAACTTCAGTGCCAGGGAGTTTGATCTCGCTACCATCGATTTCCACCAGCTGAATCATCGGCCGTAAATCTTTCGCCGATGAACCACGCTGTTTCGGATCCGTCACCACCATGCTCGACAGGCCGGTGATTTCGTCCAATTGGCGCGCGACGGTCACACCTTCTACAACGTCCTTGAAGCGCACGACCCCGTTGACCTCGGTGATGATGGGGTGCGTATGCGGATCCCAATTCGCGATATTTTGACCGGGCTTGATGGTGGCGCCTTCGGCGACGATCAGGGTTGCACCGTACGGCACTTTGTAGCGTTCGCGTTCGCGCCCGATCTCATCCATCACGACCAACTCGCCGGACCGCGAAACCGAAATGAAGGTACCATTTTCGTGGCGTAGGACTTTGACGTTCTGAAGTCGCACCGTACCGCCGAACTTGGCTTCGATGCTGCTCACCGCCGCGGCCCGCGACGCCGCGCCACCGATGTGGAAGGTCCGCATCGTGAGCTGCGTGCCTGGCTCGCCAATGGATTGGGCGGCGATAACGCCGACCGCTTCGCCGACGTTGACCAAATGACCACGCGCCAAATCGCGGCCGTAACAGACGGCACACACGCCGTAGCGGGTGGCGCAGGTGATAGGCGATCGAACCTTGACCTCGTCGACGCCGCAGTCATCGAGCTTCTCGACCCATTTTTCGTCGAGCAGCGTGCCGGCCGGCGCCACTAGTTCAGTGGTGTTCGGACGGAAAAGATCAACCGCCACCACGCGTCCTAGGACGCGATCACGTAACGCTTCGACCACGTCGCCGCCTTCGATGAGTGGCGTGATCATAATGCCGCCGTCCGTCCCACAGTCGTTTTCCGTGACCACCAAATCCTGCGCCACATCGACCAGCCGACGCGTTAGATAACCGGAATTCGCGGTCTTCAACGCGGTATCAGCCAACCCTTTGCGCGCGCCGTGGGTGGAAATGAAGTACTGCAGTACGTCCAGTCCCTCGCGGAAATTCGCCGTGATCGGCGTCTCGATGATCGAACCGTCCGGCTTCGCCATCAATCCGCGCATGCCGGCCAATTGGCGGATCTGCGCGGCCGAGCCGCGCGCGCCAGAATCGGCCATCATGTAGATCGAATTAAACGACGCCTGTTTGACTTGTTTACCGGTGGTGTCGGTAACGATTTCGCTACCAAGCTTATCCATCATCGCTTTCGCGACCTGGTCATTGGTATGCGACCAGATATCGACCACTTTATTGTAGCGCTCGCCGGTGGTGACCAGACCCGAGGCGTATTGCTCCTCGATTTCCTTCACGCCCGCTTCGGCGGTCTTGATGATCGCGTCCTTTTCATCGGGCACCACCATGTCGTCGACGCCAATCGAAACGCCAGCGCGAGTGGCTTGATGGAATCCCGTATACATCAGGCGATCGGCGAAGATGACGGTCTCTTTTAGTCCGACGGTGCGATAGCAGCGATCGAACAACCGCGAAATCGAACGCTTATCGAGCGTGCGATTAACCAATTCGAAGGGCAGACCGTGCGGTAACACTGTCGACAATAACGCACGGCCGACAGTGGTTTCGACCAGCGCGGTCTTGGTGTATTCATTGCGCTTTTCATCGAACAGAATTTCAGTCAACCGCACATGGCATCGTGCGTGCAGCGACGCCGCGCCCGTTTCGTGAGCGCGGTGCACTTCAGTAATATCGCAAAACTTCATGCCCGTGCCCTGCGCGCTGGCCGATTCGCGGGTCATATAGTAGAGACCCAACACGACGTCCTGGGTCGGGACGATGATCGGGTCGCCATTCGCTGGCGACAGAATGTTGTTGGTCGACATCATGAGGCTTCGCGCTTCGAGCTGCGCCTCGATCGACAACGGCACGTGAACCGCCATTTGGTCGCCGTCGAAGTCGGCATTAAACGCCGTACAGACCAGAGGATGCAGCTGAATCGCCTTGCCTTCGATCAAAACCGGCTCGAAGGCTTGAATGCCGAGACGGTGCAAGGTCGGCGCGCGATTCAACATCACCGGATGCTCGCGGATGACCTCTTCAAGAATGTCCCACACTTCCGGACCTTCACGCTCAACCAATTTCTTGGCGGCCTTGATCGTGGTCGCCATGCCGCGGCGTTCGAGCTTGCTGAAAATGAAGGGCTTGAACAGCTCCAACGCCATTTTCTTTGGCAATCCACATTGGTGAAGCTTCAAGGTCGGGCCAACCACGATGACCGAACGGCCGGAATAATCGACGCGTTTGCCGAGCAGGTTCTGGCGGAAGCGACCTTGCTTGCCCTTGATCATATCGGCCAACGACTTCAACGGCAGTTTGTTGGTGCCGGTGATCGCGCGACCGCGCCGACCATTGTCGAGCAGCGCGTCGACCGCCTCCTGCAGCATGCGCTTTTCGTTACGCACGATGATGTCCGGCGCGTTGAGATCCAACAGGCGCTTCAAGCGATTGTTACGGTTAATCACGCGCCGATAGAGATCGTTCAGATCGGAGGTCGCGAAGCGGCCACCATCGAGCGGCACCAGCGGGCGCAATTCAGGCGGCAGCACCGGCAATACTTTCATCACCATCCACTCCGGACGGTTGCCGGAATGCAGAAACGCTTCCATCAATTTCAAGCGCTTCGTGTACTTTTTGATTTTGGTGTCCGACGTCGTCTCCGGCAGTTCTTCACGAATGCGTTTTACTTCGTGATTGAGATCGACGGTGCGCAGTAATTCGTAGATCGCTTCCGCCCCCATGCGCGCATCGAAATCATCGCCGTATTGCTCAATAGCCTCGAGATAGGATTCTTCAGACAGCAAGTGTCCGCGTTCGAGCTCGGTCAGGCCTGGATCAATGACGACATAGGCTTCGAAATACAGGATGCGCTCGATCTCGCGCAGCGTCATGTCGAGCAATAGCCCCATGCGCGACGGCAAGGATTTCAAAAACCAAATATGCGCCACCGGGCTCGCGAGTTCGATGTGCCCCATGCGTTCGCGGCGCACTTTCGCCAAGGTAACTTCCACGCCACATTTCTCGCAGACCACGCCGCGATGCTTCAAGCGCTTATATTTGCCGCACAGGCATTCGTAATCCTTGGTCGGGCCAAAGATCTTGGCGCAGAACAAGCCGTCACGTTCGGGCTTAAAGGTTCGATAGTTGATCGTCTCGGGCTTTTTTACTTCCCCATAAGACCAGGACCGGATTTTCTCCGGCGACGCGAGTCCAATATTGATCGCGTCGAAATCTTCCACATGGCCATGCGTCTTGAATAAGTCGAGTAAGTCTTTCACGTTCGGTCGCTCCTAATACGGGGAACCACGCCTGATCTAAAAAACTCTGAATAGGTCCATCCTGGACTTTTCAGAGTACAAAAAGGAAAAATGTCATTTTTCCTTTCCTTCATTTTCAACGGTCTGCGACCATCGAAAATGGCGGCACCTCCCTGTGCCGCGGAAATCTCTGCCTTCTGCAGAGATTCCTTAAAATTCGGTTTCGCTATTCGCGATCGAGTTCGATATCGATGCCGAGTGAACGCATTTCCTTCAACAATACATTGAAGGATTCGGGCATCCCGGCTTCCATGCTGTGATCGCCGTCCACGATGTTCTTGTACATCTTGGTCCGACCATTCACGTCGTCCGACTTCACCGTCAGCATTTCCTGCAAGGTATAGGCAGCGCCATAGGCCTCGAGCGCCCAGACCTCCATTTCGCCGAAGCGCTGGCCGCCGAATTGCGCTTTGCCGCCCAACGGTTGCTGCGTGACCAAACTGTAGGGTCCGGTCGAACGCGCATGCATTTTGTCATCGACCAAGTGATTCAGTTTCAAGATATACATATAGCCAACGGTTACTTCGCGATCGAAAGCGTCACCAGTCCGTCCGTCATACAGTCTGGTTTGACCACTACGCGGAAGTCCCGCGAGTTCGAGCATGTTTTTAATCTCCGCCTCGTTGGCGCCGTCGAAAACCGGGGTTGCCATTGGCACACCATTGGTTAAGTTGCGCGCCAGGCTCTGCACTTCAACATCAGTCAGCTCGGCCAGGTTTTCCTGACGGCCACTCGAATTATAGATTTTCGACAGGAAGGTACGAATCTCACCGGTGCTCGCCGTGGTATCGATCAAATGTCGAATCTTTTTACCGAGACCGTCCGCGGCCCATCCCAAATGGGTTTCGAGCACCTGGCCGACGTTCATACGCGACGGCACACCCAGCGGATTCAATACCACATCGACCGGCGTCCCATCCGCCATGTGTGGCATATCTTCGACCGGTACGATCATCGAAATAACGCCCTTGTTACCATGGCGTCCGGCCATCTTGTCACCCGGCTGCAAGCGACGTTTCACGGCGAGATAAACCTTCGCCATCTTGAGGACACCAGGCGCCAAATCATCACCCGACGTTAGCTTGGAACGCTTTTCTTCGAACTGTCGCTCGAAATCGGAATTGTGATGCTCGATTTGCCCCGCCAAGCGCTCGACTTGCTCATTGGTCTTGTCGTCTTTGACGCGGATCTCGAACCATTGGTCACGCTTGATCTTCGCCAAATCGCTGACCACGAGTTTATCGAGGCTACCCAGCGCTTTCGGCGCCTTTTCAACCACTTTGCCGAGCAACAGGCGTTCAACCCGTTGGTAAATATCGTCATGCAAAATGCGTAGCTGATCATCCAAGTCCTTTTTCACGCGGGCGA
Source organism: Gammaproteobacteria bacterium (assembly GCA_043738965.1). GTDB lineage: Bacteria > Pseudomonadota > Gammaproteobacteria > CAIKBL01. Next base: position 6,912 of record JAYUEZ010000164.1, on the reverse strand, counting down.
GTTCAGCGCGCTCAATCTCGAGCGCGCGCGCATCCTTCTCGACCCCATCACGGGTAAACACTTGGACATCGATCACGGTGCCGTTCATGCCGGACGGGACGCGGAGCGACGTGTCTTTTACATCGGATGCCTTCTCACCAAAGATCGCACGCAAGAGCTTTTCTTCTGGTGTCAGCTGCGTTTCGCCCTTTGGCGTCACCTTGCCCACCAGGATATCGCCAGGATGAACTTCGGCGCCGATGTAGACGATACCCGACTCATCAAGCTTCGACAGCGCGCTTTCACTGACATTGGGAATGTCCGCCGAAATTTCTTCCGGTCCCAACTTGGTGTCGCGCGCCACACAGGTAAGTTCTTCAATGTGAATGCTGGTGAAGCGATCTTCCTGCACCACGCGTTCGGAGATCAGAATCGAGTCTTCGAAGTTGTAACCATTCCACGGCATGAAGGCGACCAATAGATTCTGGCCCAACGCGAGTTCGCCAAGATCGGTCGCCGGACCATCGGCCAAGACATCGCTTTTGGCGATACGGTCTTGTGGTTGCACCAGCGGACGCTGATTGATGCACGTGTTCTGGTTAGAACGCGTGTATTTAGTCAGATTGTAAATATCGACGCCCGGCTGACCGGCCTTGGTCTCATCGTCATTGACGCGCACCACGATTCGCGACGCATCCACCGAATCCACCACGCCGCCGCGGCGCGCGCTGACGATGACACCAGAATCCTGCGCTACCGCGCGTTCAATGCCAGTGCCGACCAACGGTTTCTGCGTACGCAGGGTTGGTACCGCTTGGCGCTGCATATTCGAGCCCATTAATGCACGGTTGGCGTCATCGTGCTCCAAGAACGGAATCAACGCCGCCGCGACCGAGACAATCTGCATCGGCGACACGTCCATATATTGAACGCGGTCCGGCGTCGACAAGGTGAACTCGTTTAAATGCCGGCACGACACCAGGCCGTCAGTGAGTTTGCCGTTTTTATCCAAGGTCGCATTCGCTTGCGCGATGACGTATTGGCTTTCTTCGATCGCGGACAGGTAATCGACTTGATCGATTACGCGACTGTCGACCACTTTGCGGTAAGGGGTTTCGAGAAAGCCATATTTATTGGTGCGCGCGAACACCGCGAGCGAATTAATCAACCCAATGTTCGGGCCTTCCGGGGTTTCGATCGGACACACGCGTCCATAATGCGTCGGATGCACGTCGCGCACTTCGAAGCCAGCGCGTTCCCGCGTTAACCCACCCGGCCCTAACGCCGATACCCGTCGCTTGTGCGTGACTTCGGATAGCGGATTGTTCTGATCCATGAACTGCGACAACTGGCTGGATCCAAAGAATTCCTTGATCACCGCGGACACTGGTTTCGCGTTGATCAATTCCTGCGGCATGATGCCTTCGGACTCGGCCAGGCTCAGGCGTTCCTTGACCGCGCGCTCAACGCGGACTAAGCCGACCCGGAATTGATTTTCCGCCATTTCACCAACACTGCGGACACGACGATTGCCAAGGTGATCGATATCGTCAACGGTGCCTTTACCGTTACGGATGTCGACCAAGGTTTTCATGACGTCGATGATGTCCGAGCCATAGCTCCGCAACAGGGCTTTGAATTCGCCCCATTTGATACGTCCGGCTTCGCCGCGCTCAATAATTCCCGGCAGACGCCGGATTTCGGACATCAACCGCGACACCGGAATGTCAGTTTGATCTAGCGTGCGTTCGTCTTTTTTCTTTGCCTTGTCATCGAGAAGATCTTTAAGATCACGTTCGTGAATCAACCTGAAATATTCGTCGTCGAGCACGATGCCTGGAACTTCGCTACCGACCCGACCGACTCTGCGATTGAACTTCATCCGGCCGACCGCCGACAGATCGTAGCGATCTTCGGTGAAGAAGAGATTACGGAATAAATTTTCCGCGGCGTCTTTAGTTGGCGGTTCGCCAGGTCGCATCATTCGATAGATTTCAACCTGCGCCTCAAGTTGCGTGCGCGTGTTATCCGCGCTCAGCGTTTCCGAGATATAGGCGCCGTGATCCAAATCGTTGGCGAAAATCGTCTCGATGGTGCCGATATGCGCTGCATTGAGTTTATTCAAAAGGTCTTCGGTAATTTCGGCATTGGCCTCGGCCACCAATTCGCCCGTGGCTTTATTTACCGTAACACGCGCAATCACGCGGCCCACGAGAAAACTCCGTGGCACGACGATTTCGGCCAAATTGGCGTGCTTTATCTCATTGATGTGGCGGCTGGTAACACGACGTTCGGCCTCGACGATGACATTGCCCGCACCATCGACGAGATCGAAATCCAAGGTCAACCCACGCAGGCGTTCGGGCACGAGCTTGAGACGAATGTCCTTCGCGGACACGGTGAACGTGTCGCGCTCGAAGAATTTTTCGAGAATTTGTTCGGTGGAATAGCCGAGCGCACGTAACAGCACGGTACCCGGGATCTTACGGCGTCGGTCGATGCGCACGTAAACCAAATCTTTCGGGTCGAACTCGAAATCGAGCCAGGAACCGCGATACGGAATGACGCGCGCGGAAAATAACAGCTTGCCGGACGAATGTGTCTTGCCGCGGTCGTGATCGAAAAACACGCCCGGCGAACGATGCAGCTGGGAAACGATGACGCGTTCGGTACCGTTGATGACGAATGTGCCGTTCTCGGTCATTAACGGCAGCTCACCCATGTAAACTTCTTGCTCGCGAATATCCTTGACGGTTTTTTCCGCGCCGGATTCTTTGTCGTATAACACCAGGCGAACTTTGACGCGCAGTGACGCAGCGTACGTCAAGCCGCGGACTTGGCATTCCTTGACATCGAAAATGGGGGCACCCAACCGATAGCTCACATACTCTAGAACGGCGTTCCCGGAGTAGCTTTCGATGGGGAAAACCGACCTGAAAGCCGCGTGCAAGCCCTCTTCCGCGCGGCCGTCGGCCGCGACTTCAGCTTGGAGAAACCCGCGATAAGATTCGATCTGCGTCTCGAGCAGATAGGGGATGCTCAATATCGAGCTGCGCTTCCCGAAGTCTTTTCGGATGCGTTTCTTTTCGGTGTACGAATAGGCCATGGTCGTCCTCTTTATCACTGCGCGCTAGTGCGAAATTGTTGTGTACGCACCGACACACCCAGAACGTAAGGAAACTAAACTGCGCTTCGCAAGCAGCCAGTATCGTTCTGGCTGCTCGTGTCGTCGCCTACGTTCGCCGTACTTAACCGGCGTGGCTGCTACTTGAGCTCAACCTTGGCGCCAGCGTCTTCCAGCTGCTTCTTGATGGTTTCGGCTTCGGCTTTCGGCGCCGCTTCCTTCACCGTCGAGGGCACGCCTTCGACCATATCCTTGGCTTCTTTGAGACCGAGCCCGGTGATAGTGCGGATGGCTTTGATCACGTTCACCTTGTTTTCACCGAAACTGGTCATCAGCACATCGAAGTCTTCTTTGACTTCGGCGGCAACGCCAGCGTCGCCCGCCGCCATCATGACTGGCGCAGCAGCCACGGCAGCCGCGGATACACCCCATTTTTCCTCGAGTTGTGACACCAATTCGGTGACTTCGAGAATGGTCATGCCACTTAAGACGTCAACAATTTCTTGTGTCGAAACGGCCATTGTTAAAACTCCTAACAGGTAATTTGTTCAGTAAATTTAGGGATTGATTAGGCGGCTTGCTGCTGATCGCGACGGGCCGCAAGCACACGCACCAATTGCGCTGCTGGTTCGGCCAGGGTTCGCACCAATTTGCTCGCTGGCGCCAACAACATGCCAAGTAGGCGTGCGCGGGCCTCGTCGAGGGTTGGCAGCGAAGCGAGCATTTGAAGATCCTCTGGACCGCGTAACGCGCCCCCGAATGCTAGTGCGATCGGAATTAGCTTCTGATTATCCTTGGCGAAATCTCGCACCACGCGCGCCCCGGCGCCCGGGTCATCTTGCGCAAAGACGAGAAGCAAGGGTCCACTCAGCTTGGGCTGTAAGCATTCGAAGCTCGTACCAGACACCGCGCGGCGTGCCAAAGTGTTTTTAACCACTTTTAAATACACGCCTGCATTACGCGCTCGGGTTCGCAAATCAGTCATTTGCGCCACCGTAAGACCCGCGTATTCAGCGGCGATCACCGCTTGTGCCCGACTCGCGATTCCATTGACTTCAGCAACCACCGTTTGCTTTTGCTTTAAAGTCAAACTCACGTTTTTTCACTCCTGGATTGGCATCACGGACTGCTGACGCCTTACGTATTATCCGCAGCCTATTGGCGGCGGCTGATCCGGTGCCCTCACCAGGGTTTACCTGCTTTGGAACCACCGTCTGCGCGGGCCGAACGAATCGATTATCTCGGGTACGTTTGCGCTTTCTTTCCGCTCACGCTTAATCAGCGAAATGGAAAACAAGGCCCACGCGCCCTAGACCCGCGGTCTTTGACGGTTACCGCGTTGACACGCGATAACCCAAAGTTTCTCTAGTTCTCGAACTCTCGCGCTACGCGACGGTCTCGACTGATGCACGGTCGACCGCAATTCCCGGTCCCATCGTCGATGAGACCCGAATCTGGCGTAGGTATATGCCTTTTGCCGTACTCGGCTTCGCTTTTCTCAGATCGGCCAAGATCGCTTCGCAATTTTCTTTCAGCGCCGCCAATTCGAACGACGCTTTACCGATCGAACAATGAATGATGCCGGCCTTGTCGGTGCGATATCGAACCTGGCCGGCTTTGGCGTTACGCACGGCGGTGGCCACATCGGTGGTCACGGTACCGACCTTGGGGTTCGGCATCAAACCGCGCGGCCCTAAAATTTGCCCCAGTTGCCCCACCACGCGCATCGTCGCGGGGGTTGCGATGGCTACGTCAAAATTAATAGTGCCTTGTTTAATTTGATCCGCCAGGTCTTGTAACCCAACGATGTCAGCGCCGGCGGCGCGTCCGGCTTCTGCATCATTACCTTCGGCGAAAAGCGCAACGCGCACCGAACTGCCCGTGCCGTGCGGTAACACGGTTGAACCACGCACCACTTGATCGGATTTGCGCGGATCGACCCCGAGATTGATCGCGACATCAATGGATTCGTCGAACTTCGCGGTGGCGACTTCTTTAACGAGCTGGAGCGCGTCGTCGAGAGTGCGCGGGCGGTTTTGATCGCCGATCTTAGCCATGATCGCTGCCCAGCGTTTGCTTGATTTAGACATGACTAAATTCCCTCCACTTCAATACCCATGCTGCGCGCGGTTCCGGCTACGGTTTTTAACGCAGCACCAACACTCGCGGCAGTTAAATCTGGGGCCTTCATTTTCGCAATTTCTTCCACCTGGGCTCGCGTCACTTTCCCAACTTTATCTTTGTTGGGGACACTACTGCCTTTCGGGACACCCGCCGCTTTGCGCAACAAGACGGATGCTGGCGGCGTTTTGGTAATAAACGTAAAGCTGCGATCCGAGAACACGGTGATGACGACCGGGATTGGCAGACCTTCTTCCACGCCTTGGGTCCGTGCGTTGAATTGCTTGCAGAATTCCATGATGTTGACACCACGCTGGCCTAAAGCAGGACCCACGGGCGGACTCGGGTTCGCCTTACCAGCCGCGACTTGCAGCTTGATATAAGCGTCAATTTTCTTTGCCATCTAAAACTCTCCTTGGGTCCTAACGCCTCGCGGCTCCCCAATTAATGATGACGAGCATGCCGCGACGGCACACGCAGCGTATAGGTCTTAGTCTTTCGACACCTGACCGAATTCAAGCTCCACGGGGGTGGAGCGTCCGAAAATGGAAACCGCGACGCGCAGTCGACTTTTTTCGTAATTCACTTCCTCGACGACACCATTGAAATCCGTGAACGGGCCGTCAATGACCCGCACCACTTCACCGACTTCAAACAGCACCTTCGGTTTCGGCTTTTCGGTTCCTTCTTGGATCCGATTCAAAATCGTTTGCGCTTCGCGCTCGGTGATCGGCGTTGGTCGATCGCTCGTACCCCCGATGAAACCCATCACCTTTGGACAATCCTTGACGAGATGCCATGACGCTTCGTCCATTTCCATTTGGACCAAAACGTAACCCGGGAAAAATTTGCGGTCGCTCTTGCGCTTCTGGCCGTCACGCATTTCGACGACTTCTTCAGTGGGCACTAGGATTTGTCCAAATTTTTCTTCGAGCCCGCTACGCTTCACGCGATCTTCGAGGGAGCGTTTGACCTGATTCTCGAATCCGGAATACGCGTGGACAACGTACCAATGCAACGCCATCGAGTCCTACCCCTTTTGCCCCATCAGCCACTGGATTAGCCCACCTAGAAGTACATCCAGGAGCCATAGAAAGATCGCGGCCACCACCACCACAATCATCACCACGACCGTGGTCTGAATGGTTTCTTGGCGAGTCGGCCACACAACCTTACGAACTTCAATTTGCGCATCACCAATAAAAGCCGCAATCGAGCGACCCTTGACCGTTCGTGACGCGACGCCGCCGGCGATCCCGATCGCGACTAAGAGTCCAACGACGCGCGTGAGCTTCGGCCATTCGGCAAAAAAATAAAAAGCTGCTAGTGCCGACACGAGCAGCGCCAACGCAAATACGAGCTTCGCGGTATCGAGCGCGGGAGGCGATGATTCAACGTTCGAGTTCATGCTTATGCTAATTCGTTGTACGTCTTACGCGCGGATGCCTTAAAGGTGAAAGCGTTGGCAGGCCAGGAGGGTCTCGAACCCCCAACCTGCGGTTTTGGAGACCGCCGCTCTGCCAATTGAGCTACTGGCCTGTTACTTTACTTAACTGAACAAAACGACGACGCTAAATTGCACTGGCGTCGTCCGGCCCTCTATCAAGCGCTATTCGATAATTTTCGCGACCACCCCGGCGCCGACCGTCCGGCCACCTTCGCGGATCGCAAACCGTAACCCTTCTTCC
>JAYUEZ010000163.1:0-16140 GCA_043738965.1 Gammaproteobacteria bacterium | reverse complement strand
TTGCGCGCTTCTTCGAGCAACGCTTCCTGCTGACGTTTCATTTCAGCCATCTTATCGAGAACCTGGGCGCGCAGCATTTGATCGGTTGCCGCGATCTTGGCATTTATCTGGCGCTCCGCTGCACTTTTTATTTCCTGGGTGCGCTGAGCGAGTAAGCCATCGAAACGTCTGCGTTCGACTTCGATCAATTGACGGAGCAGGACGGTCGGGGCCGCGGTCGGCGCACGTGCATCGGCAGCTACCTGCGGGACGCGCGCGCTGGCCACCGGGGTGAGATCTGAAGCCAATTGGCTCGCCAGGTTGGGCGCGCGGTCGATAGTGCATTCAAGCAGCGCGAAGCGCCGGATCGGTTCATCGACAAAATAAACCGTCAACCCGTGTTCAGCGAGCAAATAACAGCCGAGCTCGCTCAATTTCATATCGTTGCTAACGACGACATAGTGCCGGTTGGCATCGAGCGCGTTTCGCTTATTGCGCAGCAGTGCAAGCGGAATATTGATGGCGTTTGGAAAGAACTCGCGCGCAAAGCTTTCTGGTTCACGCAAATCGATCCAGCGCGCGCCGTCTGCGATCAGTCCTTGCGCACTCTCCAACGTGACCGGGCTACGTAATGGTTGATGAATGAGCGTGGCGAAGTCTCCGCTTGACACGCGCAATAGTCTGCCGACCGTCAACATCCGCAAGGTCGCACTGCGTCCACCGCCCATTACCAACGCTTCCTCACCGAAGGCATCGCCCGGGACTTTGACGGTGAGACGCGTTGAGGTGTTATCCGCCTCGACGCGACACACCTCGGCGGTGCCGGCCTTCACGATGTAGAAGTAATCGGCAGGCGCACCCTGTTCGAAGATTACCTCGCCTGGTGCGACGTCTACTTCCTCCATACGTGACACTATCGTGTGCACATTGGTGACTGGGAGATGGGCCAACACGCCGAAACTCAGCGCGCGCTCGAGTCCATCAAGCTGATGCCAGTCGTCCAGATAGCTAACTTCCGAATTCGTATGCAACATCCCCGATTTGGCGAGGCCCACTTGCTTTACGTAGATGTCGTGCGGGATCCGAAGCAGTGTCAAATTCGACGTTGCGGTAATCTCGACTTTGTCTTTTGGTTTATAGATCGGTTTGGGGAGAGGGCGGTCTGCGCCTCGAGGGCGATGGCTACTTTGCCCTGGTGGCGCACACTCACGACGCCTTTGATGAGGTACAGGAATGCCTGTTCGTTCGACTGGTGGCCGACAATCGTCTTTCCGATTCGATGTCGGATGAGCTCGGCGGCTGCTGCCAGCGTGCGCTGGTACGGCGGCGGCAGGTCGGAAATTTCCTCGAGTTGCTTCAGCAGCGGCAAAAGCGCGTGGGCTTCTGTCTGGTGGCCTTGATCTGAAGGTGTCAGCGTTGAGTGCAGCATCGTGGGGGCTTCTCCAGCGGAAGCTTGCGTATCCGGTTAAGGCGTTATCTTAATCGGCAGCCCCGAATGAATCCTGAACCCGGCCCGTGCCGCATCGAACGTGACGGCGCTTTGCACCACGCAAGTTGAGGGCAGTGTTGATCTGACTGACAAAGTGCCGACCGCTGACGGTCGCCCGGGGGCCGCAACGTCGACCGCGCGTCCAAGCCGCATTTCTGATCACCTTAGCTTGGCGCGAACTTCGTCCGCATGAGTGCGGCGACCGGGCACATTTCGCATTAACTGTCACAGTACCCGGTTACACTTAGCCCACCTCCTCCAACCAAAGGGATTTGCCATGACATTGTTCAACCATTTCAACCCAACACGCGCTCGATCGATCGTCGCAGCACTCGGGTTTCTCATCACCGGCACTGCCTCCGCGGCGTCGATTCAGACCCTGGCGGAGGCGCATTGGGAGGGCATCAACGTCAGTGATCCCCAAGGTCCCGCAAGCACCGGGCAGTTACTCTCGAGTGTGGGGCCAAATGGGACGCACGCCAACGCCCTGCAGAACGTGAACGGGCTGGCAGCGGTCGCGGTGGATGGCGCAGCGGTCAACGGTCAACCTGGAAACACGCTGCTGGCACGATCGATCTGGTCCGAGACCTTCACCAACACGAGCGGAGTCGCGCAGAGTTACGAAGCCGTCCTCTCGATCCCGCAAATCGCCCTCTTCATTTCCAATGGTCGTACCATAGCCCAGGCACCAACTGCGAACCAGCTGATGGCGCACTACGCCATCACCTTGGATATCAACGGCAACACCGCCTTCTCCTCCACCGCTCTGCTGCACAGCGGCGATCCGGGGCACGTGCTCGTGAAGACCGGGAGGATCTGGGCGGCGTGAAAGACCCAAACAGTATTAAATACAGCTTCGCGCCCTTCGGCGGGACCGCGAATCTCGGGAGCTTCGCACCGAACGCCTCGTTCACGGCGACCTATACCATCGAATCGGGGATCGACATCCCCGGGTTCGAGGTCTCCGCCAGCGCCGCCATCGGTGATCCGCTCGCGATACAGGGTACTGGGATCACGATCCAACCCAGCGCCGTGCCCGTTCCTGGGGCTGCTGGCCTCTTACTCTCCGGCGTAGCGAGTCTGGTCGCAGCGCGACGTCGGCGCCGACTCGGCTAAGGAATTAAGAAGGCGCCGCCCACTCGCGTATTTAACACGGACTATTGGGCGGCACTTTCGTCGTGCCGGGCTCGAAATGCGTTGATGGCGTCTTGCTGAGCTTGAGCAAGCGGATCACGCACTGCGCGGAGCGCTGCTTCACTTCGTTGCATGCGGCGGTTGGTCTGTTTGAAATAGGGCACGACATAATCCCCGAAGATTTCGTAATGGTGTTTCTTGGCCGCGAAATTCGCCCAGTTGTGATCGAACAATAAATAGCTGCCAAAGCCGCCGTTGGAAAGTGCGAGCACACTCTCGATATGTTCGATGGCCTCAGCATAGGTGCCGATCACGGTCGAACCGTTGTTGAGTGCCCAGTCGATGTATTCGTCGATGGTGTTGCCGGTGACCTGCAGCTGGGGCGCCGCGGCGGTGTGTTGCAAATAGTCGCAGAATTCGCGGATCCCATGACGCACGTCGGCCAGGGCTTGCGCTTTTGTATCCGCGAGATGCATGAGTCCGACCACGCGCCAATTATTGCGGTCGGCACGTTTACCGAATTCGCGGGCGCGTTGTTCAACCACGTCCCAGTGCATCGCCAACACATCGACGCCGGCTTTCATCGTGGCGCCAATCGAGATGAGCCCGATGCCATGCTTGCCAGCGAGTCGCGGGCCAGAGGGTGACACGACCGCCGCCGCGGCGATTTCGGGATGCGGGTGTTGGTAGAAGTCGAGTTGCAAGCGTGCGTCCACTAACCTGTAGCGCGACGTTTCGACGGTAAGCGGTTCGTCGCTCGTTAAGAGATGCATTAAGACATCGGTGTCGAATTCAAGCGCGTCGCGTTGCTCGTGCGGTTGCATGCCGATCATTGCCGCGTCGGTCGCGAGTGCGCCGGGTCCAACGCCCAGCATGACCCGACCACGCGTCAGGTGATCGAGCAGTGCCAGCCGATCGGCCGTCCAGAGCGGGTTGTGATAGGGCAGGGAGACCACCCCGGTCCCCAAGCGAATCGAGCGGGTTTGGGTGGCGACATGCGCGATGAATAGCATGGGATCGCAGATGATCTCCACGCCGCCCGAGTGGTGTTCACCGAACCAGGCTTCGTCGAAGCCGATGTCGTCCACGAGTTTTACAATTTCAACGTCGCGTTGCAGGGCGTACGTCGGGTTGTAATTGGTCGGTAAATGATGGGGTGGTAGAAAGATGCCGAATCGCATGCGTGCCATGGGGAGCTCTCCGTGTAATCGAGCAATGTAGCGCCAACGGTAAGGCGCGGATGATCGGTCTGCACAGTATGCGTCAGGTGTTGTGCATCGGCACTCGCTCGATTCAAACCCAGTGCGTCTGTGCACGTTGGCTAATGCTAGATTCTGCGCTGCCTAGTGGCTTAGGATGGTTTCTTATAAACGCGCGCAGCCGCCGAGGACAGTCTCAATGAAAATCAAAGCAGCGGTTTTCCGTGAAACGCACCAAGCACTCAGTCTCGAGGATGTCGATCTTGCCGATCCGGGGCCCGAGGAAGTCTTAGTCAAGACTGTCGCCTGTGGAGTGTGTCATAGCGATCTGCACACCGTTCATGGCGGCATTCAGACGCCGCGCCCCAGTATTCTCGGCCACGAGCCGGCGGGCATTGTGCTTGCGGTGGGTTCGCGGGTGCGGAATGTCGCGCCTGGTGATCATGTGATCGCTTGCACGTCGATGTTCTGTGGCGCCTGTGCGCAATGCGTGCAGGGTCGCCCGCATTTGTGTACTGATCGCGACGCTTGCCGCCGGGCGGCAACCGAGACGCCGCGAATTTCGCAAGCAGGCGAAACGATTCATCAGTTTGTGGATCTCGCGGCTTTTGCCGAAGCGATGCTGCTGCATCAGCGCGCGGTGGTAAAGATCGATCCCAGTATTCCGTTGGATCGCGCGGCCTTAGTGGGCTGTGCGGTCACTACGGGGGTTGGCGCCGCGCTCAATACCGCGCAAGTCACGCCGGGATCGAGTGTGGTGGTGTTTGGCGTCGGCGGTGTTGGCATTTCGATTATCCAAGGTGCGCGCATCGCTGGCGCACGGCAGATCATTGCTGTCGATCAGTTGGAAGCAAAACTGCTTAACGCGAAAAAGTTTGGCGCGACCGATGTCATTAATGCGACCGCTGGTGATACCGTTAAAACCATCAAAAAAATGACCAAGGGTGGCGCCGACTACGCGTTCGAGGCAGTTGGGCTTCCCAAACTTCTCGAGCAAGCGTTCTATTGCCTGGCGCCGCGCGGGACCGCGGTGGTGGTCGGCGCGATCGCGCACGGTCAGACCGTGAGCTTTAATCCCGCGCATTTCTTCCAAGAAAAACGCGTGATCGGCTGCATGATGGGATCGAATCGCTTCACCGTCGATGCGCCGCGCTATCTCGAACTCTATCGTCAAGGCCGGCTCGATCTCGATGGCATGGTCACGCGGCACGAGCCGCTGGAGCGCGTGGGCGAAGCGTTCCGTGCGATGGAAGCCGGTGAAGTCACGCGCACGGTGCTGATGTTCGATTGAATTGCACTCGATAGTGCGCCACTTCAATTACGGGGACGGATCATGACGGTGAACGACGATCTTTACTTTCGCCAAATTCCACTCGGTCCGATGCAGAATTTTATCTACCTCGTGGGCAGCCGCCGCGCCCGCCAATGTCTGGTGGTGGATCCGGCCTGGGATACGGATTCATTGCTTGAGGCGGCGCGGCTTGACGACATGACCATCACGGGAGCACTCGTCACCCACTATCATCCGGATCACGTCGGCGGCGCGATGATGGGCTTTCAGGTGCCCGGCGGTGTGGCGGAACTCATCGGAAAGGTCGACGCCAAAATCCATGTGAACAAGCACGAAGCCGACGGTCTTATGAAGGTCACCGGCGTGAGTGAGAACGACCTCGTGCGTCACGATGGCGGCGACGCGATTGAGATCGGTGACGTCAAAATCGAACTGCTCCACACCCCGGGCCACACGCCGGGCAGCCAATGTTTTTTGGTACACAGCCGCTTGGTCGCGGGCGATACCCTGTTCGTGAACGGCTGTGGTCGTGTGGACTTGCCGGGTTCTGATCCGGACGCGATGTATCGCACGCTCACCGGCACACTCGCGAATCTTGATGACGACGTCGTGCTCTACCCGGGGCATGATTATGGTCCGACGCCAACCAGTACCCTGGCTGAGCAACGCCGGTCCAACGTCTATCTCCGCGTTCGAACGTTAGACGACTGGCAACAATTGCGAGGGCGGTAGCGCTCGGCTCGCCGTACCGCTCGTACAAGTCGCGACTTACGACGTTCAATTTTTGAAGTGCGCACGTAGCCTTGGGATTGAAAGCTCGCCGCTCTAAAGTAGAAAACTAGAGATAGATATTGCCGCAGCCTAGCCCCTCGGCTATGTTCCCTGCCTCAACACGGGAGAGATCGCATCATGAGCTGCCGTTACGAAGCGCAGCGTTCCACCTGCCAGACTCAAATTTGGCGGAGCGTGATGCTTGGAATGCTGGTCGTGCTCTACGGCATCGGCGCTCAGGCGGCCGCGAATTGGGCTTCCGATCTCACACCACTCGCGGCGAGCGACTGGGATCGGACCAAGGCGCAGCATCTCCTCGAACGCGCCGGCTTCGGCGGAACACAAGCCGAAATCGAGCGCCTTGCCCGCATGACGCCGCGGCAAGCGGTGCGTTACGTGGTGCGTTTCGAGGGGGTCGATCGCACGCGCTTGAAAGCGCTGCCGACGTTTGAACCGTCCGGGATCTTCGAACCCGGACTCGATCCCTTTCCGGTCAGTCGCCCGGCGACGACTGAACTCGCCAAGACCTCGGGTGCAGCGCTGGGGGTGAAAGTTAAGCAGGCGGGCAATCGACGCATGCAGCCAGTGGTCGACAAATTCTTCTACTGGCTGCGCGCGAGTCGACTGGAGACCGATCGTATCGCCTACTGGTGGGCGAACCGCATGCTGAATTCGCCGACTCCGCTGGTCGAGAAGATGGCATTGTTCTGGCACGGCCATTTCGCGACCAACGAGGAGAAGGTGCGCGACTATCGCAAGATGATGCGTCAGCTTGAACTCTTCGAACACCACGGTCTCGGTAATTTCCGCACACTGCTAATCGGCGTCGCACAGGATCCGGCGATGCTGATGTTTCTCGATGCCGGCGTTAATGTGAAGGGCGCGCTAAACGAGAACTTCGCCCGCGAGATCATGGAACTGTTCACGATGGGGGTTGGCAACTACAGCGAACGCGACATTCGCGAAGCCGCACGCGCCTTCACCGGCTGGTATTTCAGTGGGCTCGATTTCAAGATCGATCCCGCCAAGCACGACGAGGGCGAGAAGGAATTCCTCGGCAACCGCGGCAATTTCGATGGCGTCGGGATCATCGATCGCATTCTCGCCAGTCCCGCCACTCCCGCTTTCGTCGCTGGCAAGCTCTATCGCTATTTCGTGCGCGAGGATCTCACACCAGAACTCAAGGCCGAACTTGGCAAACGCTTCAAGGACGGGCACTACGAGATCGCATCGCTACTCGAAACCTTGTTTCTGTCGAAGGATTTTTATGCGGAAGCGGCAGTCGGCACGCGAATCAAGAGCCCGGTTGAATTGGTGGTCTCGACTTATCACAAGCTTGGGCTCACCAGCATACCGGGCGCACCGGATTTTAATCTACTGACCGAATCGCTCGGGCAACGGCTGATGCATCCGCCAACCGTCGCGGGTTGGAGCTACGGGCGCAGTTGGGTCACGCCCAGTTTGCTCATCGAGCGCGGCAACTTCGTACTCGACGTGATGTTTCCCGACATCAACTTCATCCCGGCTGATCGCTACCCGGTGTATCCGGCGGGTGATGAGATCCGCCAGGTGCATGATCGCATTCGCGCCGGCAGCGATATGACGGCGGCAACGGCGCCGGTGGCGAAGGACGGCGGCATGGCCATGATGGCGATGTCGAATCAGGTCGACCATGCCGAGGAATTCAATACTCGCTACGCGAGCTACCGCGGTTGGCAGATGGCCATCGAGCGCGTCAAGCCGATTCCGCGCGATCTTGCGCGTGTCGATTTAACGCACATGGTGACGAGTGCTGGCCTTGCCACGCCGGCCGCGGTGGTCGACTACTTCGCCGCGCGGTTCTTGTCCGTGTCGCTCGATGGTACGACGCGGCAGAAACTAATCGACACTTTCGAAGCCGAGCTCGGCACCAGCGACGTACAGGCGGCTTCGAGCTATCTCGAAGATCCTCTGCGCGTATTGCTGCATATGTTGCTGAGCCGGCCGGAATACCAACTCGGGTGAGGATGCCAATGATGAATCGCCGTCAAATGCTTACACACCTGGCCAGTATGACTGGTGCCGGTCTCGTTGCCGGGGCCATACCTTCGTTATTCCAACAGGCGTTGGCTGCCGATGCTGCCGTTAATGATCGGATCCTCGTGATCTTCGAGATGTCCGGCGGTAACGACGGTTTAAACACCATCGTGCCCTATGCCGACGACGTTTATTACAAGCTGCGCCCAACCATCGGCATCAAGCAGAAACAGCTGCTGAAGCTCGATGAGCATTTTGGTTTTAACCCTGGTCTGCTCGGATTTCAGCACTTATGGCAAGACGGTAAGCTCGCCATCGTGCACGGTGCGGGCTATGCGCAACCCTCGTTTTCGCATTTTACGTCGATGGCCTATTGGCACACCGCGGCGCCAAACTCAGGCGACGAATACGGTTGGTGTGGGCGTCTTGCCGATACGCTAGCGCCGGAGCCGCGCCCGAATTTCCTGGTCAACATTGATACCACGCAGTCGCTCGCGGTCCGCAGCCGTGTGCATACGCCAGTGGTATTCGACGAGCCCGATCGCTTTCAGCGCTTAGGGCTCAATCAGGAACGCGCGATGCTCGATTACGTTTCGAAGCCGGTCGCCGGCAACGCCACGCTCGACTATCTCGAACAGGTCGCACGCAGCGCCAATGAGGCTTCAGCGCTAGTGCGCGAGGCATGGGCCAAGTACAAGACGCCGATTGACTACGGGATCGTGCCGGCGCAGCTGCCTAAGGTCGCCTCGTGTATTGCCGCTGGCCTGCCGGCGCGCATCTACTATCTCGCCTATCGCAACAATGCCTTCGACACACATGTACAACAGCCGGACCTGCATCAGCGGCTACTAACCTACGTGGCCGATGCCATCCACGGCTTCCAGCGCGATCTCGAACGTCTAGGCCAGGCCGATCGCGTGGCGCTCCTGGTGTTCTCAGAATTCGGCCGGCGCGCGCCGGAGAATAATAATCTCGGCACCGATCACGGCACCGCTAACAACATGTTCATGGTGGGGTCGAAAGTCCGCGGCGGACACTACGGCACGTTACCCAGCCTGACCGCACTCGACGACGGCGACAACCTGGCCTACACCACGGACTTCCGACGAATTTACGCGACCGCGATCGACAACTGGCTACAGCCGGGTACCGCGGCGAAGGTGTTGAAGGGCGAGTTCGAGACGCTGCCGATTTTTGGTTGAAATCCCTGCTAAAGGTGCTTGCTAAAGAAAGCCAGCGTCCGCTCCTTGGCTAGTGCCGCGCTCGTGGCATCGTAGCTGCCGCGCTCATCGCAGTTGAATCCGTGATCCGCGGGATAAATGAAAATTTCCACATCAGGCTGTGCTTTGTTGATGGTTTCGACATCCTTCAATGGAATGTGTGTATCGCGTTCGCCGAAGTGCATGATGACCGGGCATTTCGCCTTGCGTGTCGCTTCCTTGGCGATGCCACCGCCGTAATACGCGGAGGCCGCCGCCACGCCCTGCAGTTCGCACGCGGACAACCAGGTCATTAGTCCCCCGAAACAATAACCGACAACGCCAACCTTGCCATGCGCGGCAACCGCGTCGATGCCGGCTTGAAGATCGAGTAAGGTCTGCGGCATTTTCAGATCTTGAAACGCGAGTTTAATGCCTTTCTCGAACTCATCCTGATTCGTATAGCCAAGCTCAACGTTGCGCTCTGCACGATCGAAGATTTGCGGAGCGAGGACTGCGTAACCTTCCTTGGCGTAGGCATCGGCAACCGCCCGGATGTGGTGATTCACACCAAAGATTTCTTGAATCACGATCACTCCGCCTTTCGGTTTGCCGGCGGGTAGGGCTTCGTAAGCGCCGAAGGTAAAGCCATCGCTCGCTTTGAGTTGTCGTTGTGTCATGGGGGAGCCTCCTGGTTAAGGCCGACAGGATAACGGGCGCGCCCGGCGGCGGAAAGCGGAAACTTCGATAAATAGTTTGGCTTCTCCAGTGTCGAGCGGTCGATCGAAGCGCCCACCGCGAAGACTGTCATTCGGCTCGCGGCGGCCAACTCAGGCGCGCGATTCCCCCCTGGCCAAAGATCAAAATATGGTCGGGTGCTGGGACGACGGCGGTGGCCAATTGCCGCGTCTCGCGCGTGATCGCCTTGAAGTTGAGCGCGCGATCGCTGTAACTGACGTTGCCTCCTAAGCCAACGAGCACCAGGCTGCCATCCGGACGCTCCGCGCCCGCGGTAAACGATTGCGTGCTGTTCGTCGCGAGTGCGGTCCACGTCGCGCCATGGTCCAGCGAGAGAAACGCATGACCGGCCATGCCCCAGAGCACCAAACTCCCATCGTGGCGCGCGAGGCCGCCCCACAGTGATCCGTTATACGGCACGTTTCGCACCTGCCAGGTCGCGCCGCCGTCGGTCGAAACGAAAACGTGACCTGCTTCCGCCGCGACACACACCGTGCCCGCGGTGTCCGCAAGAATTCCATTCAGATGACGTTCCGCGTCGTCGCCTTCGGCGAGGTGAATCCGTTGCCAACGCCGACCGCCATCCTGTGTAGTGACGGCGTAACCGTAAGGTCCGACGGCGAGGCCGTGTTCGCGGTCTCGGAACCACACCGAAAACAGACTGTCCTCGCTGGTTATTTTGCCCGCCTGAAGATCCCAGGTCTCGCCGCTGTCGCCGGTCGCGAGGATTTGCGCACCGTGACCCACGGCCCAACCGTGCGCTGCATCGACGAACGCGATCGCGGTCAGGGTTGTAATCGTCG
Organism: Gammaproteobacteria bacterium; assembly: GCA_043738965.1. Lineage (GTDB taxonomy): Bacteria > Pseudomonadota > Gammaproteobacteria > CAIKBL01. The sequence goes on along the minus strand of JAYUEZ010000163.1, from coordinate 5,521 downwards.
GCACACGCGTGGCTTGTCGCCAATGCCGACCTTCGTCGTCCGACAGTATGATCACACCGTGCTCGCCGACGGCGACGATGCGCGAACCCGCCCGCGTCGCTCCGAGCAATAGTGCCTGCTCGGCCATGGCGGCAGGGCGCGCACTTACCGCTGGGTCGGCGGCGGCGGACGTGAATCCACCCGACATGAGAAGCACGAACACTGACAAGTGGACAATGCGCCGCGACGGATTCATTCGTTGCAACTCAATGCGCCAGAAACGGCCGGCGCACGGCGCCACGGCGTGGGATAAGGGTATCGATCACCACCGCCAGCGCGGGCAGTAAGGTAATGGCCATCACCATATTGGTCATGAACATGAAGGCCAGCAGCATCCCCATGTCAGATTGGAATTTGAGATCGGAGAATGTCCACGTCGCGACACCGACCGACAACGTCAGCGCCGTGAAGATGGTGGCGTTGCCCGTTTCGCGCAGCGTGCGTTGGAAGGCGGCCACGATCGGCAGACCTTCGGCGAGATAGATCTGCAGGCGATTGTAAATATAAAACGCGTAATCAACGCCGATGCCCACGGCCAGCACCATGACGGGCAAAGTCGCCACGGTGAGGCCAATGTCCAGTTCTTTCATGAACCAATAGCCGAGGAAGGTTGCCAAGGTAAGCGGCATGCAGCAGGCGACGGTCGCCCGCCAGTCTCGATAAGTGAAAAACACCAGCGCGATGATGGTGGCATACACGTAAAGCAGCATGGGTAGTTCGGTGCGTTCCAGCACTTCGTTGGTGGCGGCTTGCACCCCCGCATTGCCGCTGGCGAGTCGCACGCGCACAGTCGCATATGGATGTTCTTCGCGATAGCGTTTGGCGGCCTGCACCACAGCCTTGATGGTGGTTGCCTTGTGATCCGCTAAATAGACATGAATTGGTAGTACCGTGCACAGCGGATCGTAGAGTCCCGAACCTTCGCCAGCGAGACCGATGAAGCTCGCCATCGAGCGCGAATCGCGCGGCAGGCTCGCCCACTTCGGGTTGCCTTCGTTGAAACCCGAGGAGCCCAATTTCACGAGTCCCGGCAGTGACGCCACGCTGATCACACCCGGCACATTGTTCATGTACCAACTCAAATCGTCGAGGTAATTCATGCGCTGAAAATCATAGCAGCCGCCTTCCGGGATTTCGTTGACGATCGTGAAAACGTCCAAGCCCAAACTAAATTTCGACGCGATCGCCACGGCGTCTTGGTTATAGCGCGCTTGTTCACGGAGCTCTGGCGCGCCCGGTTTGAGATATCCGATATGACGGTTGAGGCTCTGCCAGTAGGCGACGGCGAAGAGCACGAGCGCGGCGACGGTGATCACCATCGCATAACGCACGTCAGCCGCATGATCCAAGCGCGCCATCCAGCGCTCGCGGTCGGCGCGCAGGCGCGTGATCCGATTGACGTACGCGGGTCCAAAATGAAAGAACGACGCGACCACCGGTAACATCACGAGATTGGTCACGATCTTGTAGGCGACGCCGATCGACGCCGTGATCGACAGTTCTCGGATCATCGGAATGGGGATTAGGATCAAGGTCGCGAATCCAACAAACGCGGTCACCAGCGCCATGGTCCCGGGGATTAATAGGCCCGTGAAACTCGCGCGCGCCGCTTCCAGACTCGACTTGCCCGCGCAAATCCCTTGAGAAATAAAATTCACCTGCTGCACACCGTGCGAAACGCCAATGGCGAAGACCAGGAAAGGGACCAGGATCGCCAACGGATCGAGCCCATAGCCCAAGAGTTTGAGCGTGCCGAACTGCCACACCAGCGACACCAACGAACAGACCAACGTCGTAAACGTAAAAACCACGGAGCGGCTGTACCAATAAACGGCGAGCGCCGTAAACACGAAGGCGACGCCAAAATAATGCACGACGCTGATCGCACCATCGGCGATATCGCTAATTTGTTTGGCGAAGCCGATGATTTGGATCTCGGCTTGGTCGTCTTCGAAATGCCGACGAACTTCGCTCTCGATACGCCGACCGAGTTCGATGTAGTCGGTCTTTTCCTTGGTGCGCGGGTTGTAGTCGAGAAAATCGGCGACCACCATCGCACCGGAATAGTCATTCGCGACGAGGCTGCCGACATAGCCGCCGAGAACCACGTTTTCACGGATCTGCGCGATCTTGTCGTGGTCGAGGTTGGCGGGGATCACATCACCGCCGATCACATCCCGAGCTTGGAAGCCTTCTTCGGTGATCAGCAGTACGCGGGTATTCGGTGTCCACAATGACGATACCGTATTGCGGTCGACGCCGGGCATATACATGACCGCGTGCGTCACCTCGCTCAGACGCCGCAAAAAGCTTGGATTCCAGATATCGCCCTTGCGACTGTGCACAACCACAATCAGACGATTGGCGCCGAACAGCAATTCGCGATATTTAAAAAAGGTATCGGTGTATTCGTGGCCAACCGGCAGTTGCTTGTCGAAGCCGGCGTCCATGTGGAGCTGTGATCCGAAGTAAGCCATGACCGCCGTCACCACCGCCAGCGACGACAATACAATCTTGCGATGGGCGAAAAGCGCCCGCTCGAAGGCGCGCAAGCAACGGGAGATCATGGCCGTGCGGCGGGTTTGAACAGCCGTTGACGATTCACCGTACGGACGACGCGTCGCGCCGTCCGCGGTGGCATCGTCTAGAACGCATACGAAATGCTGGCGCTGAAGAAGTCGCGATCCGTGATGATGTTGGTTAGGCCACCGCCAAAGAACGCGCCATACCCAATCTGACCACGCACCACGCTGTCCATATCAAAGTTGAGGCCGACGAAGAATGATTTGCGGCCTTCGACGAACGGTAGCGTATTCGGTGATGTCCCCGAGAAGTCGTGCGCAAAATCTATTTGCGGCGTTAGGTTCAACCCGAATATCGCATGCGGATAGGTGAGCCCAATCTCGAACACATAACCGGCCGACGTGTCATCCGGTACCGCATAGCTCGGAAAGATCAGATACGGAATATTTTTTTGATCGAGGTTCGGATAATGCGTAATGGCCATTTCCGCGAGTACGTAACCCTCGGCCGCGCCGAGCGCGCGCATGGCGCGGCCGAAGATTGAATTCACTTCAATGAAGTAGAAACCCGTCAAATGCGCCTGCCATTTTTGTTCTTCGACGAAACCGCGGACCGTGGTGCGGCAGGTGGTCGGATCGTGCTGTTTGCCTTCTCCTGGCGTCACGGCATCGCCGAGACCGAGCGCACAACTAACCCCATCGAGGACGCCGTAACTCATGGCTTTGGTGCCGCTGGCTAGACCGGCGAACGGAAAGGCGAAGGCGGTCGCGAGATTCTGTGGAGTCGGCACTGTCGGGTCGATGGCCACCGAATCCCGCGGCCGATACGACAGCTCGGCGCCGACCGCGACGGGTCCCACTTTGGTATTCATGGATAAGCCGAACAAATCCTTGTCCTCGCCGAACTCGTTGAAATACGTCAAGCCCAGCAAATTCGCCTGACTCGCCGGATTGATGAGCGGCGTCTGTCGCGGATCAAAAACAAAGGACGTGAACGGCAGCTTGTCGTGATAGCGAATATAGTAAAACGCAAATTCGGATTCGATCTGCTCGGGTTTGTAGCGCAGCGCGAAACCGTATTGGCCTCCCTTGTTGGGTGTTTTATCCGTGCGCTCGATAGGCACGATGTTTCCGCCCGGCAGCGCCGGTTGCCCGATGCGTGGTGTGCCGTCGCCGCATAAGACGGGTATGCACAAACCAAAGCTGGTCGGCGCGAAGGCAGGCTGCTGCCCTTTGCCGACGACATCCGCACCCGAAAAGAACGTACCGACGGGATCAAAACGGAACGAATTCCAGAGGATTTGGTAGTAGGCCTCGAAGTTCAGCGTGTCGGTTATCGCCGCGTTCAAATAAATCATCGGCGCCGGTCGAAAGACTTCCTTCAATTGCGTGCCGGGCGTATGGAAGCGCCGGAGATCAAGCGCATTAACGGAATTGATGCCGCCAATGATGAAGATGTCTTCACCCCATGACACCACCTGATTTCCCACCTTCACGCGGGCCGGACGGTCGAAGAGGTTAAAGTCCTTCGCCACCCACAGATCGAGCGGCGTGAAATTAAGTTCGGCGATGTCCTTCGCCGACGACGATAATTTGGTAAACCGTGTATCCGCGACGACTCCGTCATAGAGCCAGGTCGCGCGCCCGAGAGCCGACCAGCCTTCACCCCATTTGACGCCAAGTTCGTGGGTCCCTTTGAGGGCGGCGGACGTGAGGTCGCCAGAGCGATAATTCAAATCGCCGTTGTCACCATTGAGAAAGTTGAAATCGGGGTTGGCCGCCGCGCCGCCACCCGGTCCGTGCAGCAGTTCACCGAGGGGTCCTTGAGTCGGGACGTTGCCGCCGTTGTCGCGCCCGAAGTTGCGGGGATTGGGATCTTCGGTGCGCAGTTGAACCCCGAACGACAGGGTCGTGTCAAAATTTAGCTGCACATCGCCATTGGCGAGATCCCAGCGGTAGGCTTTGGCGGGTGCGCTCATGCACAAACTCAGCGCCAGCGCCGGCAGAAGGGAACTGCGCGTTAATTGCCGCGAGCGCAAACACGGAGTTTCCAGCATTGTGTGTTCCCATGTCGAATTTGAGTTTTTCAGACGCGGCATTAGCGATCTCCTTCGCGCCGCATTTCGTTGGCGTCGAACTTCTTCGGATTGATACGGCCCTCGCGACCGGCGAGCCAATCCACTTTGCCTTCTTGCGGCATGTTGTCCGCCATGTAGCGACCGACGTTCAAGTCGTAACTGATATAGCCCTGGTAGACACAGGCCGGAAGCTCCGAAGCGGCGTACGGATAGGCTTCCATCGCCCGCCAGATCTTGCCTTGCGCGTCATAAAGATCTTCGACCAGCAGCATCCACGTATCTTCATCAAGGTAGAACGTGCGCTTAGGAAATAGATGACGCATGCCTTCCTTGACGGTCGCCTCAATGCGCCACACGCGATGCAGTTCATACCGCACGAGATCGCGCTGTGGATAGTCCACGCCGAACATGTCTTTAAACTTCTGCGCGGTATTGTTGAATTTATACGTGTTGTACGGAATGTAGAGCTCTTGTTTGCCGATGAGCTTGAAGTCGTAGCGATCGGTCGGACCCGAATACATCGGGTATTGATCGACCATCAGCAGATTCTCGTATCCCGGCACCGGATTGTCGTAGGAGAACGAGGGCGAGTGACGTACGCGGCGTTGTCCTGGGAAGTACAACCACGCTTCGTTCGATTTGTTCAGGAAGTAATGCAGCAGAATCAACTCGCCGACCCGCGCGGCGGGCGCTACGACCTCGTTCAGCAGCTTGTATTCGATGCCGCCACTGTCGGCGAGTGCGGCGGCTTTGGGATTGCCGAACGGCGTATAGGTCCATTGATTCTGCACCAGTGGCACGAAATCGCGCCCTGAAGGTTGCGAGAAAATGGTCGAATAGCGCTCGATGCGGCCTTCACCAGTCCAATGGAGTTTATGATTC
>JAYUEZ010000162.1:0-2291 GCA_043738965.1 Gammaproteobacteria bacterium | reverse complement strand
CGTATTGTTGATAGGCTTCCTTGAAGCCCGGCGGCGCCGTCACACGCCCATCCGCGTGACGTGTGCAACCCAGTTCGTCACCAGACAAATTGATGGGTTGCACAACTTCTTCAGCAAATTTTGCGCCTTCGGTCAAGACCGCTTGAAGTAGATCGGGAGTTACTTCAGCGAATGCCGGCAGGCTCTGATATTGCGCGCAACGGAGCACCTCATTGAGCACGAACAAGGTGTCGCGAACGGGCGCTTTATAACTCGGCATGCGTGCTTCCTTAAGCTAGGATCACAGCGGGTGATGCCCGAATCATCATTATGCGCGCCGAACGCCAAGCCCGCCAAGCGTGGATCAGGATGTTTTATTTTGTCACACGCCGAATCCATTTCGCGGACACGCTTGGCTAACCGTAAACAAGGTCGGTAGAATCGGACAGACCAAGCTAAAAGACTTTTGATTCCCTATAGCCATGACGATCAAGGCGCGATTCGCAGTCACCTTAGGCCCCCTACGCGACGGCGTGGTGTGGTCAACAACGTATACCGCGACGCGCGCGCAATTAATCGAATCGGGGTTAGTAACCCGCACGCAGTTCCCACGGCTGACTAAAGCGCGGTCATCGAGTAACGGCGGTCACCCGGAAGCGGGTCGCTGGTATCTGTGGCAGGAGCAACCGTTCGACGACGTATGGTCGGTCACCTATTACTCCGAAGGTATTTTTGAAGATCTCGATCTCGACGAACTCCGCCAATTACAACGTCATCTGCTGAATGACTTGCAAATTACGCCCGAAACCATCGGCACGATCGTGCAACACTGGCGACGTCAACTTTCAGATCGCAATCCGAAGCCGGCGATCGGTCGTGCTGGCGCGGCTTGACTCACGCGGCGGGTACTATTCTCACCTCTCCGCGAAAACCTAATGTAAAAGACGCCGCCAACGCGCGGCGCACCTTTGCACTCCAAGTAAAAATTTCCATCGCAAACGGCGCTCATGCGCCCGAGTTACTGGCGCGCGAAAGCGGCTTATCCAAGCTCCGCATCAAGGATGCGATGCAGAAAGGCGCGGTGTGGTTAACGCGCGGCACGCGCAAGCCCTTACGCCTGCGCCGCGCCACGGCTGAACTCTTCGCCGGGGATGTGCTCGATTTTTATTATGACTCCGCTGTGCTCGATCGCGTGCCACCGGTCGCCACCTTGGTGGCCGAACAAAAGCGCTACAGCGTCTGGTTCAAACCTGCCGGGTTACTCGTCGAAGGTTCACGCTATGGCGATCACGCCACGCTCGCGCATCAAGTCGCTGCGCATTACGGTGGGCGTCGCGAAGTCTTTCTGGTGCACCGGCTGGATATGGAAGCCGCTGGTGTGATGATCATCGCACATAGCAGCGGCGCCACCGCGAAGCTCTCGGCCTTGTTTCGCGAGCGGTTGGTGATTAAAGAGTACCTCGTCGACGTGTTGGGTGATCTCGGCGCGGTCGGCACCATCGGCAATATCGAGTTGGCGCTTGAGGGCAAAGCGGCGCGCACGGATTACGTGGTGGAAGCTGTGAACACCGAGCGCGGACATTCGCGCCTACGCGTGCGGATGGCTACGGGTCGCTATCATCAAATCCGCCAACATTTCGCCGCTGTAGGTACGCCCGTATTGGGTGATCCGAGATATGGTTCTGGCAACGCGGACCCGCGTGGCTTACAACTACAGGCGATCATGATCGAATTTGTTGACCCGTGGAGCAGCGGCGAAGCCGTTCACTATTCGATACCGGCGCAGAGGCCCCCGCTTTAGCAACGCAGGTCGGAATTTAGGGCGCTGTCGCCGAAGCGTTGAACTGCGCGCTAAATACTGATCAAATAGTCGCGCCAGCCCCCGAACTCAGTGATATCGCGCGCACCCGTCGTTGCATGGGCTTCACAGAGAAATCCCTTAAGCGCCGAGCCATCGGCAAGTGCTACCGTACCGATGGCGAGAGGCGCTGGAATCGCTTGAATAAAATCGCCGAACCGAGCGGTGGGTAACTCCCACACTTCCACCGCGATCGCTGCCCCTCCGGCCTCGACGCGCACCAAGCCCGGCCGCGCCGGTGGCCCCCCTGGCAGCGCAAACAAGCGATAGGTGGGCGCGGTATGCGCGGCATGCACCAAACGCGCACCGCGATCAAGTAATTGAGAGTTGAGTGGCAAGTTCGACATATGGGCGCCGCATACCACTAGCTTGAGGGTTGTATTAAGCGCCGCAGCACGCCGGTCACCTACCGCCACCGGAGGTTCATCGAGTAACCGTGCCGCGTAGTCGATTA
>JAYUEZ010000161.1:0-16233 GCA_043738965.1 Gammaproteobacteria bacterium | reverse complement strand
CTTCGAAAATCTGCGCACCGCGATACGATTGGATAGTGGATATCCCCATCTTGGACATCACTTTCACCAAGCCTTTACTGACCGCCTTGATGAAATTGCGGACGGTGGCATCGCCCAATGCTTCGCCGCTCTGGTGGCCCTTGACCGCGGAATCCTTGATAACGCCCTGCTGAATCAGGTCGTACAAAGTCTCGAACGCGAGATACGGATTAACCGCATCGGCGCCGTAACCGATTAACGTTCCGAAGTGGTGGATTTCGCGCGGTTCACCCGATTCGACGATGAGTCCAATCCGCATACGCCGACCATTCCGCACCAGATGATGATGCGTGCCGGCGGTCGCGAGCAACGCTGGAATCGGCGCCAGCACTTCACTCATGCCACGATCCGACAAAATCACGAAAGAGTAGCCCTCGTCCACGGCTTGGTCGGTATCCTTGAATAATTGCAACAGCGCCGCTTCAAGCCCCATGACGCCGTCGGCCATCGGATACAGCGCGGTAATCGTCTTGGTTCGGAAGCCATGCGTGTCGACGTGACGAATACGCGCCAAATTTTCGTTATCCAAGATCGGAGTCGCGACCTTAAGTCGATGGCAGCTCTGCGCCGTCGGCTTCAGCAAATTGCTTTCGGGCCCAATGGGCGTCGAGATCTGTGTAACCAGTTCCTCGCGAATGCCGTCGAGTGGCGGATTCGTGACTTGCGCGAATAGTTGCTTGAAATAGTCGTATAACAACCGCGGGCGATTGGACAACACGGCCAACGCCGCGTCGGTCCCCATCGAGCCGATCGGCTCTTCACCCTTCTCCGCCATCGGCTGCATGAGAAGGCGCACGTCTTCGTGGGTGTAACCATAAGCCTGCTGGCGGAGCAGCACCGTGTCGTGATCGATCGGATGCACATGCGGCGGCACGGGTAAGGTTGCCAGCGGAATATGGTGTTGTCGCAACCATTCGGCATACGGGAATTCAGCAATATAGTGTTGCTTTAATTCCGCATCGTCGATGATTCGGCCTTGCTCGGTATCGACCAAGAAGATACGGCCAGGATGCAGGCGTTCCTTCAACTCGATATTTTCCGGCGCGAAGTCGAGCACGCCCACTTCGGAAGCCATGACTACCATGCCGTCCTTGGTCACGTAGTAACGCGATGGCCGCAGCCCGTTACGATCCAAGACCGCACCGATGATTTTGCCATCGGTAAACGCAATCGACGCCGGGCCGTCCCACGGTTCCATCAGACAGCCGTGATATTCGTAAAAGGCTTTACGCGCGTCATCCATTTGCTCGTGCGCGCTCCAGGCTTCCGGAATCATCATCAACACCGCGAGCGGCAACGGCCGCCCGGCCATGTGCAGAAACTCCAATACCTGATCGAAGCTCGCCGAATCGGAGCTGCCCTCGATTACGATCGGGAATAGCTTCTTCAAGTCCTCGCCGAACAGGTCAGACTCACATAGCGCTTCGCGCGCGCGCATCCAATTGATATTGCCGCGCAGCGTGTTGATTTCGCCGTTATGCGCGATGTAGCGAAACGGATGAGCCAACGGCCACGACGGAAAGGTATTGGTCGAAAACCGTTGATGCACCAAGGCCAGGCCACTCGCCACCGCGGGGTTCACGAGATCGGGAAATTGCTGTTCGACTTGCGCCGCGTTCAGCATCCCTTTGTAGATCAACACCCGATGCGACAGGCTTGGAATGTAGAACAAACTCTTATCGCTAAGCTCCGAATTCCAAATCGCATGTTCAACGCGCTTGCGAATCACATAGAGCTTGCGTTCGAACGCCGCTGGATCCGTGATCTGTGTATTACAGCCGATGAAAATTTGCTTGAACGCCGGTTCACACGCCTTCGCGGTCGGCCCGATTGAACTATCGTCGCTCGGTACCGTACGCCAGCCAAGTAAAGTTTGCCCTTCTTCAACTACGATCCGCGCCAGGGTCTGCTCACAATATGCGGCGGCGTCCGTCGCGTGCGGGAGAAAAACCAGGCCAGCGGCGTAAGCGCCGAGTGGCGGAAGGACGATTCCAAGCTTGCTGCATTCTTGACGCAGAAACGCGTCCGGCATTTGAATCAAGATCCCCGCCCCGTCACCGGTATTAACCTCGCAGCCACACGCACCCCGGTGCTCGAGATTTTTAAGGATGGTCAGTGCGCGCTCGATAAGGGAATGCGATTGGCGGCCTTTGATATCGACCACGAAGCCGACCCCGCACGCATCATGCTCGTAGTTGGCGTCATAAAGTCCCTGCGTGGGCCGGCCCAACTGCGGAAGACGTGTTTCTGTGGTCGCCATCGGTGACACCTGTGCAAGGACTCCAATTGAATGTGCCCGGACCTGGGCCAAAAGGGCGGAAAGTATAGCGTTGGTTTCGACGAAGTGTCATCCGTACCAAAACTTCGGGGCGGGCTCGGCCCCAGATTAGGGCGGCAGCGAGCGCACGCTTCCGATCGAACGCGCCCACGGTTGCGTGTGTGGTAATCGCGACGCGAGCTTGCGACTCGCGTCGAGCGCCGCGGATCGGTCGGGATAGTGACCATATACGACGATATACCACGGGATGCCCTTGAGAGTGCTGGTAATAATCTCGCTCTCGGCGCCGATGCGGTGTTGCACGATGAAGCGCTGCGCGGCGGCCCGCTCACGTACGCCGAATAACTGCAGCGTATAACCATTTGCCGCTGACTGAGTGAGCCAATCACCAGCAGGCGCGGCGGCGCCTGGAGGGGCGCCTGGTTTTAACGATTTAGCGCGACTTGTCCGAACTTTTTCTGGCGTGCGCGTCGACTTCGCGGTAGCCACCACGCGTGATGATTTTGCCTTTCGTTGGGTGGTGTCATGCGCCACCGTGGGCGCGAGCGGGGCCGATTCTGCTTGCACAGTGTTGGTTGGGATTGGCGCCGCCACCGAGGCGGGCGTCTCCGGGACAACGACCGGCGCGGTAACTGGCGTTGCAGGCACCACGGGCACCGCGGCAGGCACCGACGTTTCGGATAGCACCGTCGCCGGTTCGATTGGCGGCGCGGCTGGGACGACCGCAGCTTCGGGTTTTGGTTCCTGCACGAGAACTGCGTTAGGCGCCGCGGTTTCGACGACTGGTGGCGAACTCGACTCGACCGCGCTTTGCGTAGTCTCCGCCGCCGGTGGCGCGACCGGCACGATCTCGCGCTGGGGATCTGTCGGTGCCGTACGCGAAGCCCACCACGCGCCGAAGCCCAGCGCCAGTGCGGCCAGTGCACCAATTCCAAACGTACGCGACCAACTCGACGCGCCACGACGTCGCGTTGTACTCCGCCGCTTGGTGACCGGGGCGGGATGTCCGGCGAGATGCTGACGCGCCAACGTGAGCACCTTGCCCACCACCCCGCCAGAATTAGCGAGAATCCCGGCAATATCGTCGCGCGAAAAATAATCCTGCGTTGTCAGTCCGGCTGGCGTGAGCTGGTGATCGATAAGCGCGCGGATCTGCGCTTCGGTTAGTCGCGGCATCTCAACCACGTGGACCAAGCCGTGTTGCGGGTGTTCACGCTGTAGACCTTGAAGCAACGTCGATTCACTCAAATCGGCGGTCATTAACACTCGCATTTCCGCGAGTTGATCTTCGGCATGGGCCAGTTGAATTACCGCCGCAATGGCTTCGGGCAGCAACTGATCAGCATCATCCAGGAGCAAAATGGGAATTTTGCCAGCGCGCGCGAGCGCCGTAACCCGCTCGCGCAAGGTTTCGTCGGGGGCCGCAGACACGCCGGCGGGCGGGTCGATGTCTAACTCATGCGCTACTTGCGTATACAAAGTGTGCGCGGTCAATGACGGCCCGCCTTGTACTCGGATGCAATACCACGTGCTCCGTTGGCCCGCGGCAAAGCGACCCAGTACCGCGGATTTTCCGCTGCCGGTGACGCCCTCGAGTAAAATTATCTGGCGCCCGAACTCGATCAAATGCTCGATCAAATCCAGACGTTGTTGTAGCGTCGGATTGAGGTATAAGGATTGCGGATTAGCATCCGTGCTAAATAACTCGCTCGCGCTGCCGCCAGCGACGGCGCTACTATCGGGTGATGATTCCATAAATTGTGCCGCGTACTAGTTAAGCGGGAGCCGCGAAGCCCTGGCGTTGATGTTCGGCAATCGCGAAGCGATCCGTCATGCCCGCGATGTAGTCCGCCACCGCCTGTGGCGCCGACACGGCCGGTGGCGGTAGTGCTGGCAACAAACGCGGACTATCGATAAAGCAGCGAAATAAATCGTGCACGATACGCTGCGAACGCTCGGCCATGGCCACTACTTGTGGGTGGCGATAGAGGTGATGGCGAAGGAGTTGCATCAAGTCCTGATGTTGCGCCTTGGTCGACGCCGAGAAATCGACCACCGGCGTCGCTTGAGCACGCACGTCGGCAACGGTCACGACCCGGTCACGATGCAAGGACGCCATGGTGCAGTCAATTAAGTCCGACACGAAATGGTTCAACATCTTGCGGATAACGGAGTAGCGCGCGCGTTTGCTGTCGATATTCGGCCAACTGTCGTGCACTGCTTTCTCGTAATGAATATAGAGGGGATATTCACGCAAGAGTGCCGGTTGCAACAAATTCGCCCGCAATCCGTCATCGATGTCGTGATGATTGTAAGCAATCTCGTCGGCAACATTGGCGATTTGCGCTTCGATCGAGGGTTGTCGACGCTCGATAAAGCGCCGACCTAATTCGCCGAGCGTCTCGGCGTTAGCTCTGCTGCAGTGTTTCAATATCCCTTCGCGCGTTTCAAACAATAAATTCAAACCCGGAAATTCCGGGTAACGTTCTTCGAGTATCTCGACCACGCGCAATGAATGCAAATTATGCTCGAACCCGCCGTACTCACGCATGCAAGCGTTGAGCGCGTTCTGACCCGCGTGTCCAAATGGCGTATGTCCGAGGTCGTGCGCTAACGCAATCGCTTCGGTCAGATCTTCGTTGACACCCAAGGCACGCGCCACGGTTCGCGCAATTTGGGCGACTTCCAAGGAGTGCGTCAGGCGCGTACGAAACATATCGCCTTCATGATTGACGAATACTTGCGTCTTGTATTCAAGGCGCCGGAATGCCGCGCTGTGGATGATGCGATCGCGGTCCCGCTGAAATTCGTTTCGCCACTGGGGCGCGGGTTCAGAATGGATGCGTCCACGAGTGTTGAGTGACGTGACCGCATAGGACGCGAGATGCAACCCGGGATCCCGCGGCGGGCCCGCGCCGCGCGACGGCGGCGCTGTGTCGCTCACCCAGTGCCTCCGCATTGTTCGCCGTGCAATATCGTGTGCAACGCGCTGGGGGCGTAATCATCGCGTAAACGTGCCGCTCCAAGCGCATCGAAGAGCACCAATCTTATTTGACCATCTTTATTCTTTTTATCGACCCGCATTGCATCCATGAGGGACTCGGCGCTCACCTCGGTCGGCGGTGCGATCGGTAACCCAGCGCGCGTAATGAGGTGGATCACTCGCGTACAGTCCGCGGGTGTTATGCACTTAAGCCGGCACGAAAGCCGGGCCGCCATGCACATTCCCGCCGCCACGGCCTCCCCGTGCAGCCACACGCCGTAACCCAACGCATGCTCGATTGCATGACCAAAAGTATGTCCCAAGTTTAGCAACGCGCGCTGGCCCGATTCATTTTCGTCGGCCATGACAATCGCCGCTTTGATCTGGCATGAGCGTTCGATGGCGTAAATGAGCGTCGTCGAATCGCGCGCCAGCAGCGCGTCTAAATTTGCTTCGAGCCAATCCAAGAATACGCGATCGCCTAGTAACCCATATTTAATGACTTCGGCAAGGCCTGCTTTTAATTCGCGGTCGGGCAAGGTTTTGAGCGTGCCGAGGTCGGCAATTACAGCCTGCGGTTGATAAAACGCGCCGATCATGTTTTTGCCGAGCGGGTGATTGACCGCCGTCTTGCCACCGACCGAAGAATCCACTTGCGCGAGTAGGGTCGTTGGGATTTGGACGAACTTAATCCCGCGTTGATAACTAGCGGCGGCGAAACCCGCAATGTCCCCAACCACGCCGCCACCCAGCGCGACGATGGTGGCTCCGCGCTCGTAACGCGCTTCGAGTAGGGCCGTCATGATGCGCTCGAAACTGCCTAGCGTTTTATGTTGCTCACCGTCCGCTAACATGACCACGCGATAATCGCGATTCGGCAATCCGATCTGCAGAAATTTTTCGTAAAGTGGCGCGACAACCTCGTTAGTAACCACCATGACCTGTTTGCTCGGGATCACCGAGGACAGTAAATTTTTGTCCGCGAGCAAACCCGCGCCGATGAGTATCGGGTACGAGCGAGCGCCCAACTCAACTTTCACGGTGATCATGTGGCAACACCGCGTCGTATCAATGACACGATTTCACCGATGCTGTGTTTGCTGGTGTCGATGCTTAACGCCGCGACTTCCGCGTACAACGGTGCGCGAAACGTGATGATTTCGCGTAAGCGCTCAGCTCGATTGGCGGTTTTCAGCAGCGGCCGGTGGGTGTCGTTATGCGTTCGCGCCAGCAGCTCTTCCAACGGTGCATGAAGGTAAACTGTGTGGCCGCGATGCATGAGATGCTGGCGATTTTCGGGATCCAGCACCGCACCGCCGCCGGTGGCGAGCACCACGTGATCGGTTTGCGTTAGTTCGTCGATAAGACGTTTCTCCCGTAATCGAAAACCCGCTTCGCCTTCGATATCAAAAATGAGCGCAATGGAAACGCCGGTCCGACGCTCGATCTCATGGTCGCAATCGATGAAAGTGAGCTTTAATCCATTGGCCAATCGTTTACCGATGGTGGTTTTCCCGGCGCCCATCGGTCCAACCAAAAATATACGTGAATTCTCGTGCATGGCGGTTAGTTGGGACTTCGACGTGCCCGAAAATGAACGAGGATTGTTACAGGTCGCGGCGGTTGTTGCAAAACAAACGCGGGGCCTTGAGGCCCCGCGTCGTTCGATGCCTGAACTAGCTGTTAGCGCGTTGTTAGAGACAGGCTCTCTTTCAGAATTTTCGGCGTCACGAAAATTAAAAGCTCTTGCTTCTTGTTGGTCACGGAAGTGCGCTTGAAGAGATGTCCTAGATACGGCAGTTCACCGAAAAACGGTACGCTGGTTTTATCGTTCCGGTTGGTCGACGTCATGATTCCGCCGAGCACCACGGTCTCGCCGTTCTCAACCAAGACCTGTGTTTGGACTTCGTTCGTATCGATACTCGGTACGCCTGCGAAAATTTGGCCGACCGAGTCACGATTGACTTTCAGGTCCATGATGATGCGATCGTCTGGCGTGATGTGCGGCGTGACGGTCAAGCTTAAGACAGCTTTTTTAAACGAGACCGACGTGGCGCCGCTCGAAGACGCTTGTTGGTAGGGAATTTCAGTACCGGATTCGATAACCGCTTCCTTTTGGTTGGCGGTAATAACCTGTGGGCTCGCCAGGATTTCACCGCGACCTTCAACTTGCAACGCCGATAGTTCTAACTGCAGTAAGTAGCTACCGATTTTACCGATCGACCATCTAAAGGCCGCGGCTGGCCCGGCAACTGGGAGGTCAACGATGTAGTTTTCCTTGCCATCGGTGTTAAACGAGGTAACACCGCTGTACTTCGTATCGCCATTGATGCCCCCGCCGATCAGGCTCACGAAATTCGACTGCAGACCGCCGGCTTGGGTCAACGCCTCATTCTTCGGGTTGTTAATGTGACTGTAACCGAACCGCACCCCAAGGTCTTTACTGAAGTCTTCGTTGGCGACGACGATGCGCGATTCGATCAACACCTGACGCACCGGAATATCCAGAGCCTGGACGACTTTACGCACATCGGTAAGCGCTTCAGCCGTGTCTTGCACGAGCAAGGTGTTGGTGCGTTCGTCAACCGTCACGTTGCCGCGTGCGGTGAGGAGTTTGTTCGCTTCCGCTTTCAGTAAAGTCGCAAGATCACCTGCCTTTGCGTAGTTAACCTGCACAAACTCAGTTTTAAGCGGCGCGAGCTCTTCAATCTGTTTCTGCGATTCAAGCTCAAGCTTTTCGCGGGCGGCGATTTCTTCCTGCGGCGCCACCATGATCACATTGCCGGATTGACGCTTGCCGAGGCCCTTGGTTTTTAGAATCAGATCCATTGCCTGATCCCATGGCACATTCTTTAAGCGCAGCGTTACATGGCCGGTCACGGTATCGCTGGTCACGAGATTAAAGCCGGTAAAGTCAGCAATCAGCTGGAGTACCGCGCGTACCTCGATATCCTGGAAATTGAGGGACAACCGCTCCCCCGTATAACCAAATTTATCTTTCTTCGCTTGTTCCTCTTCAACCTTAGTGAGCGGCCGCAATTCGAGCGTAAAGATATTATCGGATTGATAGGCTAGATGTTCGAAGAGACCCGTGGGCGTTACGATCATCCGAGTACCATTCCCGAAACGTTTCGTGTCGACTTCCTTGGCCGGCGTCGCGAAGTCGGTGACGTCGAGCTTGCGATCAAGTTCGTCGGGTAACGCGGCATTGATGAAATCGACCAGCAGCTTGCCGCCTTGCTCTTTGATATCAATACCGATTTTTGGATCGGACAAATCGACCACGACCTGCGCTTCACCGTGCGCACCGCGTCGGAAATCGATACCTTTGATTCGCGCGCCAGACGCGGTGCCGGGCATGGTTACACCACCCGATGCCGGTTTAGAGTTCGTCGCCGCGACCGGTGCGGCGACTGCCTTATTGGTGATGTCGGCCGGCATACCTTCCAGGGTAAGCGTCACTTCGGAGCCCGACGATTCGATCTTGTAGGGAACCAGCTGCACTAAGTTCACCACGACCCGCGTTCGGCCGTCGGCTTCGACCGCGGTGACACGCTCGACTTTGCCGACACCGATTGTTTGACTTTTCACCGGTAATGCGGCCGTCGTGCCGGGAAAGTCGAGCGCGATACGCGCTGGATTATCGATCGTGAAATTCAATGGCTCCGCACCGAGCGGTTGCGAAAGCTGCATCTTAATTTGGACGCGATCTCCTGGTAACGACGTGTATTTAATGTCGTTGAGAGTACCGGCGATGGCGGTTGCTAGGGACGCCGCTGACACTACCAGGGTGAGACATGTACGCCATAGGGCTGACACGCCGCAGGAGTGCGGCTGCCACCTTGTGCCAGTCCTCGCTGCGCTGCTGCGCTGGCTCGTAGAAGTTGCGGTTCTCATGATCAATGATTCCTTCTATCGCTTGCCTTCGTCGTCAGTTAGCGCCAAGTTAGCTTGGCGTTCTTCCCATCGTCCGTCCGAATCTTTGACTATCTCGCGGAGATCAATTCTGTCTTCTTGAATGTTCAAGATTTTGCCGTAGTTGCGACCGAGGTAATGGCCGGTTTGCACGCGGTGCACGGTGCCAGCGTTATCCTTGACGATGCCCCACATTTCGTCGTTGTTTTGCAGGGTTCCCACCATCCGCAAACTATCAAGTTCGAATTCTTCCAGATCTTCGCGGTTATGCGTTGTGATCTCATCGACGAAGCGCTGCTGGGATGCATCGGTACCCTGGGTCTGTTCGACATCTTTCTTCGGTTCCTTCGCGACGAAGGATTGGAAAGGGTCGCGTCCATGCGCATCCGCTGATTGATACAAATAGTGTTCGTAGGGCTTGATCGGTGGCAAGGGTTCGATTTGACCACCGGGGCGCTTCAGTATTTCAGCGACATAGCTATCGAGATCGCTTTTGTCCTTGTTTACGCAACCCGTGAGCAGTCCGCCGAGCGTTACCACTATCAGCGCCAAGCTAGCGCGGCCGAAGCGTTCGGCGTGTTTCATTTTTTCTGCGCTCCTTTGGCCTTTTCCTGCTCAGCCAATTCCTCTTCCTCATCCATATAGCGATATGTCTTCGCCGTCGTCTCAAGGGTCAACGAGCCTTTTTGATTGGGCGTGATATGGATGTCGTGGTTAGTCACGATGCGTGGCAGATCAGAAACGCCACTAATGAAGGTACCGAACGCATGGTAGTTTCCAACCACCTTGATCTGAATCGGCAGTTCGACATAGAAATCAGCTGGATGCTCGGCGCCAGGTTTGAATAATTCAAACTCCAAGCCCGCACCCAAGCCTTGTTGCGAGATATCGACCAGCAGCGCCGCGACTTCGGTCTTATTCGGCAAGCGCTTTAGCAAATCACCGAAAGTCTCTTTGATGTCGTCAAGCTGCTGCTTTAGCGCAGTTAGATTAGCGGCTTTCTTTTGCTTGGTTTCAAAAGTCTGCTTTAGGGTTATTTCTTCGTCTTGAACGCGCTTTAAATCGTCCTGCAGCGGGCTGATATCTTTCCAATAACTTAAGCCTAAGATTGCGCCACAGATTATGAGCGTGAACACGGCCTTCACGGGGAGCGGCCAGGTCCCGACATTTTCAAACGTTAAGTTGTTGAGGTCCGACAGTTTCATGATGCGTCGTTACCTCCTGCGGTCGTAGTTTGCGGAATAACTTGATCTGCTTTCAAAATGAAATTCGCTATCCGTCGACTCGCTTCGTCCGCAGTCTGAATAATCTGCAATTGCGGGTTTTTGATCCATTCCGATTTTTCGATATTGCGCATAAAGCTCGACACGCGCGCGTTCGATTCCGCGACGCCTCGAATTTCGATCGATGTGCCTTGTTGGATGACTTCTTTCAGGTAAACACCTTCCGGAAGCGCGGTAACCATTTCATCGAACAAATGCACGATCACCGGTCGGCTAGTTTGGAGACTTTCGATCGCTTTCATGCGCGCGATCAATCGCTCCTTTTCTTTTTCCAATTCTTGGATTTCTTTAATCTGCTTGTCGAGATCGTGGATGCGGTCGGTCAGGAACGCATTGCGCTCGGTTTGAAAAGCGATCCGTTCCGTAAAGTGATAATGGACCATCCCCCAGAGCGCCACGGCGATTGCCGCGCATATCCCAACCAAAGAGAAAAATTCAACGCGCCGCTGCCGTCGCAGTTCAGCGCGCCATGGAAGTAAATTTACGCGAGCCATTTGTCAAAGCTCCGAAGCGCTAGGCCACATGCAATCATCAGTGCAGGAGCATCGTTGGTCAGAGCTTCAGCTCTGACCCGCGAGGCTGCGGTCATATTTGCGAAGGGGTTTGCAATTGAGACGGGCGTATCGATTTTAGATTGCACAAGCGCGTCAATTCCAGGAATCGACGCGCAACCGCCGGCAATTACCACATGGTCGACGGTCCCGACCTGGCTCGACGAATAGAAAAATTGGAGCGCCCGATTAATTTCCTGCGCCATCGATTCCATAAATGGCATTAGAACTTCGGGCTGATAGTTTTCGGGCAGGCCGCCCTGGCGCTTGGCGAGTCCGGCTTCTTCGTAGGAAAGCCCGTAACGACGCTGGATTTCGTCAGTAAGTTGGCGGCCCCCAAACAATTGTTCGCGGGTGTAAATAATTTTTGAGTCTTCTAACACGCTGAGGGTCGATGAGGTCGCGCCGACATCCATCACAGCAACGATATGCGACTGACCCACGGCGCCGCCTTGCGCTGCGAGCAGTGCCATCGCGTTTTCCAATGCAAAGGCTTCTACATCGACAATTTTTGCTTCGAGCCCCGCGACCCCGAGAGCGGCGACGCGGATATCGACGTTATCGCTACGCGACGCCGCCAATAGCACATTTACGCGGTCAGGGTCGGTCGGCGATGGACCAATAATGGAGTAGTCGAGACTAATTTCATCCAGCGAATACGGAATGTATTGATCGGCCTCGAGTTGAATTTGGCTTTCCATCTCGTCTTCGCCCAAATTCGAGGGCATCGAGATGACTTTGGTAATCACAGAAGAGCCGGCTACCGCGCAAGCTGCGGCGCGCGTTCGGGTACCGGATTTCTTGACGGCGCGCCCGATGGCTTCGCCGACGAGTTGGGTGTCCGTGATATTCTTTTCCATCACCGAATTGGGCGGCAAAGGTTCGACCGCGTAGCTTTCGACCCTATAACGCCCTCCGGAACGCGTAAGTTCGAGCAGTTTTACCGACGTCGAACTTATATCAACGCCCACTACCGGGATGTTTTTTCGTCGAAACAGCGCCACAAGTTTTCCTTTAAATAATCTGAAGTTATAGAAAACTGGTGTTTAGTCACCTTAGAAACTGAAGGCAACTATAGCCAACCGAATCATAAAACACAAACTATTTTCGGTGAAATCTCAATAAAAACCCGATCTTACCTATTTTTATTAAAGTAAAGCCTAGTAGATATAGTACAAAAAGTAGTTCGAACCACAATATGTTGCGCCTCGCGTTTTATTCGCTACTAATTGCCTTTGCGCTGTCACTGGCGGCAATCGGAGCAGTTCTGTGGTGGATCTTGCCGAGCCTACCGCGGACCGAGCAACTGCATGACGTGCAGTTGCAGACGCCATTGAAAGTCTACACCGCGGACGCGAGCTTGATCGGCGAATTCGGGGAAAAATGGCGCACCCCCGTGGCGATTACAAAGGTTCCGCTTGCGCTTAAGCAGGCGTTCCTAGCGGCGGAAGACGATCGATTCTACGCCCACCCTGGCGTGGATTGGATGGCTATCGTGCGTGCCGCCTTCAATTTGGCGCGCTCGCACGAGAAGCGCCAAGGTGGCAGCACGATTACGATGCAGGTCGCGCGCAATTTTTTCCTGACACCTGAAAAAACCTTTACGCGCAAACTCCGTGAAATTGTCCTGGCAATGAAGATCGAACGCGAACTTACCAAGGATCAAATCCTCGAACTTTACTTAAACAAAATCTTTCTTGGCCAACGCGCCTATGGCGTCGCAGCGGCGGCACAGGTCTATTTTGGCGCCCAACTCCAAGACTTATCGCTGGCCGAGTACGCTTTAATTGCTGGGTTACCGAAAGCGCCGTCGCGGCTTAACCCGGTCTCATTCCCCGTCGCGGCAATCGCGCGCCGGGGCTACGTTCTACGCCGCATGTTAGAACTTGGGTTTATCGACCACACGAGTTACGACTCTGCCAATGGCGCACCGCTGGCGGTCAAATTACACGGTCAAGCCGTCGAGACCGAGGCCTCTCATCTCGCCGAAATGGTCCGGGCCTATATGCGGGAGAAATACGGCGATAGCGCTTATACGCATGGCTATCGGGTGTTTACGACCGCAACCAGCGACGCACAGTTCGCAGCCGTCAACGCCCTACGCAACGCCTTGGTAACCTATGACCGTCGTCACGGTTATCGCGGCGCCGAGGCACATGTCGAATTGGGTCAGCAGACGACGCATGATTTGGTCGAGATGTTGAATCCTTATCAGCCTGTTAGAGATCTGATTCCGGCGCTTGTCATTGGTGTTAAGGAGCGCGAAATTGATGTCCTCGACCGTGCTGGAACGACGCGTCACATCGCCTGGGAAGGATTGAGTTGGGCGCGGCGCTATAAGGCGCCGGATCAAGTGGACGCGCCACCGCGCACGGCAGCCGAAATTGTTAGCCTCGGCGATATCGTGCGGCTTGAGTGGTTTATACCGCAACCAACGGAAGCGCCGAAAACCAGCGGCTCTGCGCCGAATAAACTGGACCAAGGATATTGGCGACTGGCGCAACTTCCCGGAGCGGAGGGTGCACTTGTTTCCCTCGACTCTCATGACGGCGCGATTTTGGCGCTCGTCGGCGGTTTTAATTTCGAGCGCAGCAAATTTAACCGCGTCACCCAGGCGCTGCGTCAACCCGGTTCGAATTTCAAACCCTTTATTTATTCGGCGGCGCTTGATAACGGCTTTACCCCGGCGAGCTTCATCAACGATGCACCGATTGTGTTCGACACCCCAGGGCTCGAAGGCGCGTGGCGCCCCGAGAACTATTCCGGGACTTACTATGGACCCACTCGGTTACGCGATGCACTCGCGAATTCACGAAATTTGGTGTCGATTCGATTGATGCGCGAAATGGGCGTTAATGCCGTGCTTAAACATGTAGGGCGCTTTGGCTTCGATGTGCGGAAATTACCCCACAACCTGTCGCTGTCGCTCGGGACCGGAGAATTAACACCCTTGCAGCTGGTCGCCGGCTACGCCGCATTTTCCAACGGCGGATTTCGAGTCGAGCCTTATTTCGTCAGGCGCATCGAAAGTGCCAATGGTGAAGTTTTATACACGGCACAACCCAAACTGGCGTGTAGCACCTGCGAAGTCGCTGCGGCAGACGAAGAACCCGAAGACTTGCAAGCCTTGATTGCCAAGCAACAACAAACCCCAGCCCACGTCGCGGAACGCGCCATCGACGCGCAAAACGCATGGATCATGTATTCCATGCTAAAAGACGTCATTACTCGCGGCACGGGTCGGCGTGCACTCGAACTCAAACGTGCTGATCTCGCCGGTAAAACGGGCACCACGAATGATTTGAAAGACGCTTGGTTCTCGGGATTTAACGGCCAGATTGTCGCCACGACCTGGGTCGGCTTCGACGACTCGACGCCCCTGGGCACGCAGGAAACTGGCGCGACGGCATCCTTGCCAATGTGGATGGATTACATGCGCGCCGTGCTCAAGGATGCGCCGCTCGCAGAAGCCCCGCGCCCCGCCGGCCTGGTCACGGTACGCATCGATCCGAATAGTGGTTTGGTCGCGGGCAGCGGTAACTCGCGCGCGATCTACGAGACATTTCGCGCCCAAGATGTGCCGCGATCAGTGGAATCCGCTGATACCCATTTTGATTCGTCGCCGACGAAAGCAAACGCCGCCGAACACCTTTTTTGACGGACCAGGCGGCACGCTATGTCGAATCGTAAATCGCGGCCGCCAACGCTCCGGCACTCGAAAAGTCAGCTACCGCAACTCGCGGCCAAATTATTAGCTGACGGTACCGCGCGCGATTTCGGCACCGCCAAACGCAAGGCCGCGGCGCTCCTTGGGATCAGCGAGCAGCGTGACTTGCCCGATAATCAAACCTTGCTGGTAGCCTTACTCGATTATCAGCGCCTATTCGATAGTCCCGCGGTCACCACGCGTAACTCGCGGCTACGCGCTGCCGCTTTAGAGGCGATGACGTTTTTCGCGGCCTTCTCCCCCGGATTAGTGGGCGCGGTCATGCGTGGCTCGACCCTGCCGCACACCGCGGTGTCATTGCACTTATTCGCCGACGAAGTCGAAGCCGTGTCGCGGTTTCTGCTTGACAAGCGCGTGGCGTATCAAATTTCTGACGTTCGATTGCGAGTTAATCGACGCGAACAAGAACGATATCCCGTCTTTGAGATATGGTTACGCGATATCCAGTTCCAACTGGTCGTGATGCCGACACGGTGCCTCGCCAACCCACCGCTTAGCCCGCTCGACGGCGCGCCCTATCGGCGGCTCGGCGCGGCCCAATTGGCCAAACTCGTGGCGAGTGCAAATCCGGGTGCGCCATGGGATGAGACCGGCGTTTTTATCGACTCGATCGCTCCGCGAACATGAACTTGCCATGTTTTCTGGGCGTGGCGGTTTTTGCCCCGTTGCGCCAAAGTTTTGATTACAGCTGTCCGGCAAATCTATGCGCCATACCGCAAGTCGGCTGTCGTGTGTTGGTGCCGTTTAATCGCGGCCGCCGGGTGGGCGTGGTCACCGTCGTCAAACGACATTCGGAACATCCGCTCAACAAAATCAAACCGATTATCGCGCTTATTGATAGCGCTCCGCTGATCACTGTCGAGCAATTGCAGCTCGCAGAATGGGCGGCTCGCTACTATCACCATCCACTCGGTGAAATCGTCCAAGCACTGCTACCGCAAACCGCGCGCGGGATCACAGTCTTTTCGCACGCAGTGACGCGAGAATGGGTCATCACGGCGGCCGGTCGCCATGCCTCGGCGTCACACAGTGCGCGTGGCACGCGGCAAATCGCTGTGTTGCAGCATGCCGCTACCGACCCCATAACCCCAGCTATGCTGCCGCTATTTGCCTTCGACGTGCGCCGCGTGGTGCGGGAATTGGTCGCCAAGGGATGGCTTGAATTGCGCGTTTCGGAGGCTTCGCTTGAACGCTCGCCACGGATCAATCGCGATAATTTCCTGGCTTTGAATCCAACGCAGGACACAGCTTTTTTGCACATCAGCGCCGCACCCGAGCGCTATCGAGCTCATCTGCTCCATGGCGTTACCGGCAGCGGCAAAACTGAGGTCTATTTACACCTCGTAAGGTCAGTCCTCGAGCGCGGAGCGCAGGCCTTGGTCTTGATCCCGGAAATAGGTCTCACGGAACAGATCGTCGCACGCTTCACGGCGCGCTTCGGTTCACAGGTGGCCGTG
>JAYUEZ010000160.1:0-6072 GCA_043738965.1 Gammaproteobacteria bacterium | reverse complement strand
CGTCCCGCCGAGCCGCCGTAGGGCTGCAACTGCGGCCGCGATCTCGTCGGCGTGCCGCGCGCAGATGCCAACCGCGCAGCCCTCCTGCGTTAGACGTTCCGCGATCGCGCGGCCGATCCCTCGCGAGCCGCCGGTCACGATGGCGCGCTTACCTGCAAGTCCGAGATCCACTGCACTCTCCCTTCATTCATCGGTTCGAGACGCCCACGACTGATGGCCGGACGACCCACTATGGATTGCTTCGTTTGCGCTCGCAATGGCAGCGGTTCAACGGCTAACGCCACACCGCGCGGCGCGTTTCAAAGACCAGGGTCGCCACTCCGCTAACGAGCACCAGTAACATCCCGCTCAAGCTAATGGGATCGGGAAACTGATCGAAGAACACCCACCCGGAAGCCACCGCCCACAGCACCTGCAAGAACACCAGCGGCGCGATAAACGACGCGCTCGACCAAAAGTACGCGCGAATAAATAACCATTGGCCGATGGCGCCAGTGACGCCCAGTGATAACAACAACAGAATTTCTTGGCGGTCGAGGTGCTGGGGCCAGGCGCCCCACAATCCAAGCGCTGGCAACATCGCAGCGGAAACAATGGTGGCAATCAACGCCGATTGGAATATGGTCGCAAGCGAATTATCGATGGTCGCGAGTTTGCGCGTGAGTATTTGGAAGGCGACATTGCAGACCACGGTTAGCAACACAAATCCTATACCAACGGGATCGAGCGCTGATCCCGGCCGTATGATTGCCAGCATCCCGAGGAATCCGCCAGCCGCGCCGAACCACCGCACTCGACCGACTCGCTCGCCGAGCAAAGGCCCCGCCAGCAACATCACCGCGAACGGCGCGATGAAATTTATCGAAGTCGCCTCAGCTTGTGGTAGGCGTAACAAGGCCGAGAAGAAAAAGAGCGTGAAGCCACTGATCGCGAGTCCCCGGTAGAGCTGTAAGCGCGGACGATGGGATTTTAAAAGCGCCCGGCCGTGGCGCGGTCCGAGCACCGCGAGCATCAACACCACCTGACCGCCGTGCCGGATAAACGCGATGAGCGGCACGCCCATATCGCGGGCCAAGTGTTTGCCGGTGGCATCGAGCAGCGTAAACAGCGCATGCGCGCCAACTAACAAAAGCAGCGCGCGGGCAGGTCGAAATTCCACAGGTTTTGCACTCGACACGGGTGATGAATGTAGCGCATTGTCGCGCAACTAGGTATGAAGACCACGCCACGCCCCCGGTTGATTCCTCGCTCACACCCGTCGCTGTATTCGCGGCGGGTGCGCGTAACGCGAAAGCGCGAGGCGAACTAGTTTATGCGTTTTCGCGCGCCGCCACGGACCGCTGTATCAGCGGCGGCGTTCTCACATCCGGCCTTCGCGACGTTTGCCGCGCACCTAGCACTACTGACGCGACCCGCGTGGCCGGCGATCGCTGAGTTAAACGAGCGACTGGCGGGCCGCGCGCATCTTTTTTCTGGACAACCACTCCGCTTCATACAACAGACGCCGTCCCTCAAGGACGATGGCTTGCACTACGAACGCAGAATTTTTGAAACCGGCAGCATCGCGACCCGCGCCGAGAGTTGGCACGATCTGTTCAATGCGCTGATGTGGATCGCGCGCTTCGAACTCAAATGTGCAATCAACGCCGCCTATGTACGCGAGCTTGCGCGGCCGTGCCACGAACCACGCAACCGCGCCCAATGCGCGCTTACGCATTTCGACGAGGGTGGTGCCGTAGTGGTGCTGCGCGATCCCACCCTGCTCGCGCTGTGGGATGATCACGATTGGCCTGGCCTGCTGTGGTGTGAACGCGCGCGTTGGGCGAGCGGCGCTGATCTCATGCTCGTTGGCCACGCGATTTTCGAACACCTGCTGGTACCAAGCGTGCTGCCGGTGGCTAAATGTTTAGTCGTCGGCTCTGCGACGACCGCCGACGACGACCAAGTGAGTGCGCTAGCACAACGCATCGTCGACGGCGAGTTGCTCGCGGATCCGCAGGCGCTGCGCCCGTTACCGCTCGCCGGACTGGTGGGTTGGCACCCCGATAACATTCACGATTCGTTTTATCGTCAAGCCGCCTGCTTTAGACCGCGGCGCGCTGGGCGCGTATATCCGCGGCTATTGAAGTTAAATTAATTCGACGCGTGGGTTTGGCTTGGTTTAGCAGCGAATCCTGATTGGGTGGCCCACCGCGATCTTGGTAGGTCGGATGAGCGCAGCGTCATCCGACATTGCGCCGCTACCTTGATGTCGGATAACGCTACACTCATCCGTACCTACGAACTAAAGCAGCTCTCACAAATGCCAGCAGGCAGCAAAGGGTTACTTCAGACCCGCGTTAAACAATCGGCGCGGGTTATCGACCGGAATCGTATCGATCTGCGCGGTGGTCAGGCCTCGCTTCATGCATTTGATCGACAGCACGCGCCATGCCTTTGGCGCGTTTGAACTTGGGGGCCTTGGCATCGAGTTCCCAACCGGGAAACCCGACCAGGACGTGTTCATGAATCAGCGTGCGGCCGAGATCTTCGGGTTTTGCCGTGCCGGTGGTCGTCTGAATTTTGGTGAGCACCCTGGTCGATCCTCCACTTAAGTTGAGCTGGTTCGGAATCTGTTCAGGGTCTGTGTGCTCTTATAGTTATGGCCCGACATAAAACTTGTTAATTAAGGTCTTTTCAGCCGGTGGGGCGCGAAGTACACTGCGCCACGCCCTGCGGTGGGTAGCCCCGAAAGGGTCTTCTTAAGCCTGTTGAGGAAAGAGGCTTTGCGCACAACTGACATTCGAAATCCGGACTACTTTCATAAAGTAGTCGACTGCCAATGGGCCTGCCCGGCTCACACTCCTGTTCCAGAATACATTCGCATGATCGCGGCCGGCCGCTATGCCGACGCATACATGGTGAATTGGTATTCCAACGTGTTCCCAGGGATCCTGGGTCGCACGTGTGATCGACCGTGCGAGCCCGCGTGCCGGCGGGGTCGGGTCGAGGAAGATAATCTAGAGAAGCCCGAACCCGTCGCCATTTGTCGACTGAAACGCGTCGCGGCCGATCACAAAGGCGACATTGGCGCGCGACTACCCAAACCGCCCACCAAGAAAAACGGCAAGCGCATCGCTTGCATCGGCGGCGGGCCAGCTTCGCTGACTGTCGCGCGCGACTTAGCACCCCTCGGCTATAACTTGACGATCTTCGATCAAGATCCCAAAGCCGGCGGCTTCATGCGCACCCAGGTGCCGCGCTTTCGACTACCCGAAGCAGTGATCGATGAGGAAGTCGGTTACATCCTGGACCTCGACGTTGAATTCATCGGTGGCCGCTGCATCGACTCACTACGAGCCGTGCTCGCTCAAAACTACGACGCAGTCTTTGTGGGCTGCGGCGCGCCGCGCGGTCGCGATCTGGAGATCCCCGGTCGGCAAGCAGCCAAAGCCAGTATTCACATTGGTATCGACTGGCTGTCTTCGGTGTCATTTGGTCACATCGAAAAAGTAGGGAAACGCGTCATCGTGCTCGGCGGCGGCAATACCGCGATGGATTGCTGCCGGTCAGCGCGGCGGCTGGGCGGCGAAGAGGTCAAAGTGATCGTGCGCTCCGGGTTCGACGAAATGAAAGCCTCGCCCTGGGAAAAAGAAGACGCGCAGCACGAAGGGATCCCAATACTGAACTATCTCGTCCCGAAAACGTTCGAGCACGCGAACGGCAAGCTAACCGGCATGACGTTCGAAAAGGTTCGTGTCGAGTACGATGTCAAGGGTGGACGTAACCTGGTCCCAACCGGCGAACCCGACACCTTAGTTCCCTGTGATGAAGTGCTGATCGCTGTCGGTCAAGAAAATGCCTTCCCGTGGATCGAGCGCGACTTAGGGCTAGAGTTCGATAAATGGGGCCTGCCGGTGCTTGACCAACAGACCATGCAATCCACCATCCCCAACGTCTTCTTCGGTGGTGATGCCGCGTTCGGACCTAAGAACATTATCTGGGCAGTCGCCCACGGCCACGAAGCGGCGATTTCGATCGACCAATACTTAAACGCTGAATCCCTGGCCGACCGGCCGCCACCGCAGTTCAACCTGATCTCACAAAAGATGGGGATCCACGAATGGAGCTACGACAACGATATCTCGAATGATCTGCGGCATATCGTGCCGTGGGCCGCGGCCGAGAAAACCCTGAAGAGCATTAAGGTCGAGGTCGAGCTCGGATTCGATGCCGCGACCGCATTGAAGGAAACCCAGCGCTGCCTGAACTGCGACGTGCAAACGGTGTTCAAAGCGAGCCTCTGTATAGAATGCGACGGCTGCGTCGATATCTGTCCCATGGACTGCATTACCTTCACCGCCGATGGCGAAGAAGCGGACGTGCGCGAACGTCTAACCGCGCCGGCGTCCAACCTCACGCAAGATATTTATGTTGCCGACGGCCTCAAGACCGGTCGCATCATGGCCAAGGACGAAGACGTGTGTCTGCACTGCGGCCTGTGCGCCGAACGCTGCCCAACTGGCGCGTGGGATATGCAAAAATCCCTGATCGAAATGACCTACGCCGGACCCGCTTGCCACGCGCCAGCGCCGCGGAGGAACGCGGCATGAAACCGATTACCGCGATCAACGACTTCGTCGTTAAATTCGCGAATGTGAATGGCTCGGGCTCGGCGTCCGCCAACGAGTTATTTGCCAAGGCGATATTGCGCATGGGTGTGCCGGTGAGCCCGCGGAATATCTTCCCGTCCAATATCCAAGGCTTGCCGACATGGTACGAAGTCCGGGTTAGCGAGGAGGGCTGGGTGGGTCGCCGGGGCGGTGTAGATCTGCTGGTCGCCATGAATCCACAGACCTGGGATAGCGATCTCAAAGAGCTCGAAACCGGCGGCTATTTGTTCTACGACAACTCGAAGCCACTGCCGACTTCGAAATTCCGCGACGACATTATTGTTATTGGCATGCCGCTCACCGAACTCTGCAACGCGACCTATGATGATCCGCGACAACGCCAATTATTCAAAAACATCATCTACATCGGCGCACTCTCGATCCTGCTCGAAATCGATGAGGACGCCATCGCGCAGTTGATCGCCGAACAATACAAGGGCAAAGAAAAATTACTGACGCCGAACTTGAATGCCTTGAAGATGGGTCGCGACTACGCCCGCGAACACCTCAAGCATCCGTTAGGGATCAAGGTACGGCGCTCGAATAATGTCGGCGACAGGATTTTTGTCGACGGGAATAGTGCCGCGGCGCTCGGCTGTGTGTACGGCGGCGCGACGGTGTGCGCGTGGTATCCCATTACGCCATCCTCGTCGCTGGCGGAAGCGTTTCAGCGTTACTGCGGCAAATACCGGGTCGATCCGGACACGGGCCAGAATCGTTACGCCATCGTCCAAGCCGAAGACGAGATCGCCGCCGTCGGCGTGGTCGTCGGCGCCGGCTGGAACGGCGCACGCGCGTTCACCGCCACCTCCGGACCTGGGGTATCGTTGATGACTGAATTCTTGGGGCTCGCTTATTTCGCGGAGATCCCGATCACCATTATCAATGTCCAGCGCGGTGGGCCTTCGACTGGCATGCCGACGCGTACCCAACAAGCCGATCTCCTCGCCTGTGCTTATGCCTCGCACGGCGATACCAAACATATTCTGTTGTTCCCCGAAGATCCGTACGAATGTTTCGAGCATGCCGCGGCGGCGCTCGACCTGGCTGATCGCTTGCAGACGCCGGTATTCGTGATGACCGATCTCGACATTGGCATGAACCAACGCCTGAGCGCACCGTTTAAATGGGATGCGTCGCGCGCCTATGACCGCGGCAAAGTGATGACGGACGAAATGCTTGATGCCGGTGAGGACTTTGGCCGCTACTTAGACGTAGACGGTGATGGGATCACGTTTCGTACTTATCCTGGCACGCATCCGAGCAAGGGCGGGTATTTCACACGCGGCACCACCAAGAACGCACGCGCCACGTACTCGGAAGCCGGTCCAGACTATCTCTACAACATGCAGCGCCTATTGCGAAAATTTGATAGCGCCAAACGCTTGGTGCCGCAGCCGATCTTGCGCAAAGCGGCCAA
>JAYUEZ010000159.1:0-2305 GCA_043738965.1 Gammaproteobacteria bacterium | reverse complement strand
CGCTTGGCCCCAGCGACCGCGATCCTGCGCTGTTCGAGTATCACCGGTTGCCACCCTCTCCATCGTATTGCTGTACCGCAACGTTTTCGATCCGGCGGCGCCAGGTATCTGCGCTTTGGGGTTTGACGAACAAGGTCGTGACATCTAGATGCGCGGCCTTGATTGCGGCTTCAATGCGGCTGACACACTGCTCGATCTGGGTGGTCGTCAACTCGTCTTGAAACTCGGCGCTCAGCGCTGCGACCACTTGGTTAGGACCCATTTGCACGGTCAGCACACCGTTTACGCCACGCACGTCCGGATCCTTGCCGGCGATACGCAGGATTGATTCCCGCACCTGTGGACGGGCTGCTTCGCCGATAAGCAACTCTTTAGTCTCGCGCGCCAGTAGCATTGATGACACCGCTAGTACCAGGCTGATACCGATTGACGCGACACCGTCGAGCTGAGGCATATTCAGCGCTTGTGCAAACGTGATCCCGGCTGCCGCAATCAACAAACCGAGCAACGCGGCGGTGTCCTCAAACAGCACCATGAACGTACTGGGATCTTTGCTAGTGCGGAACGCATCGAAATAGCCTTGCTTACCTTTGGTCGCGCGGAATGCATTGAGCGCTATCCACCACGAAGCGGCCTCGGACGCGAACGAGGCTCCTAATACGAGATAATTAATGAGCGCCCTCTCCATCGGGGCCGGATTTTGCAAATGGACAACACCTTCGTAAAGCGACACGCCGGCGCCGAGCGCGAGCACCAGCAATGCGACGATGAAGCTCCAGAAGTACAGTTCGCGACCGTAGCCGAACGGATGACTGGTATCTGGGCGCTTTCTGGCGCGTTTTAAGCCGTAAAGGAGCAACAGTTGGTTGATGGTGTCGACGAGCGAATGAACGCCCTCGCTGAGCATCGCGGAGCTGCCCGTGAGCGCCGCGGCCGCGAATTTTATCAACGCGGTCACTAGATTGCCGGCGAGCGCGGCGTATACCACTCTTCTGCTAGAGCTCATCTCAAAAATGCTTAAGCAGGATGATCACGCAAGCGAGCCGCGCGAAGCCAAAAAAAATGGCGAGATGATAGTCATAGCGGGCGACCAAACGACGGAAGCTTTGCTCCCGGCGAACAATTGCTCGACTCGCCAGCGGTTGTTAAATGTCGCAACTTCCGGCCATCCTGAGTCTTAGGCTTCTTACGATTCGATTGGTGCGGCGCGATCAACTCAATCCCACGCCCCTGTTCAGGCCGCGCATTCAACTTATCGCTGTCGTACGCCTCGTCACCGATCAGCTTCTCAGGCACTTCGCCCACCAGCAGATTATTCAGTGTCGTCTCGACCAGAGTTTCTTCATGCGGCATAGCACTGCCAACCCCTCTTCCTAAAGGAAGGTTACAGCGGCCTGCGATCGCCACGAGCTTGCTACTCACGCAATAAGGCTTCGATCAAGCACAAGCGTAATTCTGAATTCTTGGCCGTGTGTTCGACCCACAACACGCGCCTGGGCCGCGCCTTGAGCGCTCGTGCGACATAGCGTTTACGATTTTGACTGGGGATCGCGGCCATCTGTTGAACCCTACGCTGCGTCCACGCCGATCCAATTCGCGGGTTCAAATCAATGTCCGCTTCGTCCGCGTAAAACACCTCATCGCCCGCCGCCACACATTGCATAGCCGCACCAACCACCGCCGTACCGTTGTCGCCTGTACCGCAGCCATCCTTTGCGGCGTCGCTCCAAGGCCAGGAGTTCCGAACTTGATATGTACTTTCGAAAATGTCGTCGAAACATACAGTCCAGTTATCCGTCTGAGATCAATCGAGCCCACTAGGGTGCACACCGCATGACGACGATTCAAGGCAATAGACTTAGCTTGATTCTAGTGATGACAGAGCATGTGCTCGATTAGCGATGAGCGCAAATTCCAAACAGCCATCACGCCGAATTGCGCTCAGATATTCTAGGGCATGCACTGTGCCGGTTACGCGTGACGAAATCGTCCATCCGTTTCCAAAGTCACGCTGCACGATTCGTTCACGTTGAGGAACTGGGGTGGACTCCGTGCTGAGTTGTTCGTAGTCGCGCAAGTCAGGTGCCCACACGTTCACGTGCAGACGAGGATCGGTCGGCAAGGCCACAGCGATGGGTGGCGGCTCCCACGGTTGGCGCGCCATGTCGATGAAGTGACGCACCGCGCCCACGTGGGTGGCGTTTTCGCCGAGCTCGGCCGCGATTGGTGGCACTTCCCCGATTGTCGAACTCCTTGATTGGATCGGTAGGAAACTTCCTGAACCGGGGACAATGACCAAAAGTGA
>JAYUEZ010000158.1:0-16309 GCA_043738965.1 Gammaproteobacteria bacterium | reverse complement strand
GCGACCACCGTCGACTAGAAAGCCGCCGCTTTCGAATGCCGCGATACCGATGCCCGAGCGTTCGCCGCGCCGAACCACGGGCGCCAACGCGCGAGGATCGATGAAATGTCCCGCCAGGCGGCTGCAAGCTGTGGCGACGGCCAGCGCCAGTTGCGTCCCAGAACCCAGGCCCGCATGCGCCGGCGGCGTGCCCTCGATCGAGAGTCGTACGCCAGTAAAGGCTCCGAGCCAGGTGTGAACGGCATCCGCCGCCGCGGCGGCTCGTGCACGCTCGACGCCGATGACTTCGACACCGTGCGCGGCTTCCGCGCGCACCCTGACATCGAGCCCAGACACCGTAAGACCAATGCTGCCAAAACGCCGGCCGAGTCCACCATGGAGGTCAACGAATCCCAGATGCAATCGCGCCGGCGCGACGACCGTGATTCGAGTAGGGTCGGTGAGCGAAGTCATGCGGCAATCAATTCGAGATCCCGGTCGCCAAATGGCGAGGAAATTATAGTGATCAATGCGCGCGCGTGCGCAACGCTTAATCGTCGCTTAGGTAGTGTGGGTCTCGCGAGTGTGTTAATTTATGGCCCGTCGCCACGGACGCTGCAAGCGTGGGTCGACAACGCAAGCTGTACGCTGTTTTTTGTTTTTCAGCTGGCAACCCTGAAGCCTAAGCCGTCCGTGTCATCGACCATCAACACCCACCACGACGACGTTACCTGTACCTATTGCGGACTCTTGTGCGATGACCTCTTGGTCCGCACCGACGGCATGACCGTCACTCCCCTTCGGAATGCCTGCGCCAAGGCTACCGCCGCCTATGCCGATTCGAGCGCCCGCGTCACCGCGTCCATTGCCGGGCAACCCGCGGCGCTTGAGCAAGCCATTGCCATCGCGGTGAATTTATTGCGCAAGGCACGGCAACCACTCGTGGCGGGCCTCGGCGCCGATCTCGCGGGCCTTCGCGCGGCCTTCGCGCTCGCCGAACACTGCGGCGCGATTGTCGATCACCTGCACGGCAGCGCACTCCGGCAAAATCTGAAAGTGTTGCAAAGTCGCGGCTGGCAAACGACGACTTTGAGTGAACTCCGCAACCGTGCCGATCTCGTCGTCCTCGTCGGCGTCAATGTAAAAGTCAACTACCAGAATTTGATTCCACGCTTCTTGAGTCCAACCGCTGCATTGCAAGCAGAACGCCGCCGCGTGCGACGGCTGATTTATCTAGGGCCCGCCAAAGGCGCGCCCAGTGCTTGCGGCGAGCTGCCACTCGATACGCTACCCTGCGACACCGACGCGCTTCCCACCCTACTCCGCGCACTGCAATCCGCCCTCGCGGGCGGCGCTGCTGTCAGTGGGCCTGCGAAACGGCGCAAGCTGCTGGTCGAACTCGCCGCCAAGATCAAAGCCGCGGCGTATCCAGTTTTTGTGTGGGCCGCCGGTCAACTCGACCCCGCGCACGCCGATCTCACGATCAGCGCAGTCTGCGATATCGTCGCGAGTCTGAATTGCACGCAGCGCGCGGCGGGACTTAACCTCGGCGGCGACGATGGCGGACAAACCGCAGTCTCCGCCGCTACTTGGCTCACCGGCTTCCCGCTCAGTGTCTCTTATGCTGGTAATACACTCGATTACGCACCCGAACGGTGGTCGGCGGATGCTTTATTGCAAGATCAGACCGTTGATCTCTGTTTGTGGATTAGCGCGTTTTCGCCGCGCTTGCCGCCGGGCGCCGCGAATGCTATCCCGACGATTGTGCTCGGACCACCAGGCATGACACCCGCCAAAAACTCCGTCTATATTCCGGTCGGGACTCCTGGCGTCGATCATGCTGGGCAATTAATTCGCACCGATGCGGTGGTCTCGCTACCACTTCGCCAACTTCGCCACTCGGGCTTACCCACGGTGGCCGACGTGCTCGAGCGCATGTTGAAAGCGTTGCCGACATGACCGCCAAAGTCATCACTGAACTTCGCGGTGGCCGTGTCTACGATCCCGCGCATGACGAAGACGGCGTCATTCGCACGGTGTATCTGAGCCGCGATGGCATCGCGGCCGCGCCGTCCGACCCGGCGACGATCAAAGAATCGATTGATATCAGCGGGTGCGTGGTCATGGCTGGCGGCATCGACATCCATACCCACATTGGCGGTGGCAAGGTCAATATCGCGCGCATGCTGCTGCCCGAAGATCACGTGGCCAATTTGATCGTGCGGGGCGAACATCCGCGTCTCGGTAGCGGCCGCGCCGCGCCATCCACGCTGACCACCGGCTACCGTTACGCGCAAATGGGCTACACCGCCTGCTTTGAACCGGCCATGCTGCCCGCCAATGCGCGCCACGCGCATATGGAAATGGCCGACACCCCCATCGTCGACAAGGGCGCGTACGCGCTCCTGGGGAATGACGATTTTTTCTTGCGACGCCTTGCAGCCGGTGCTGATCCCAAAGAATTTCAAGACTACATCGCTTACACCTTGCGCGCGGCGCAGGCGCTGGCGATCAAAGTGGTTAACCCCGGCGGCATCAACGCCTTTAAATTCAATCAACGTAAGCTCGACCTCGACGAACCGAACACGGCCTATGGCGTAACGCCGCGCCAAATCGTGCGGACCTTGGCCGAAGCGATCCACGCCCTTGGACTCGCGCATCCGCTGCACATTCACGGTTGCAATCTCGGCGTAGCCGGCAATGTCGAGACCACGCTCGCGACGATCAGGGCCTTGGACGGCCTGCGTGCGCACTTCACGCACATTCAGTTCCATAGTTACGGGACGGAGGGCGATCGCAAATTTTCATCAGGCGCGCAAGCAGTAGCGGAAGCGGTCAACGCCAATCCCAATATTTCGATCGATGTTGGACAGATCATGTTTGGGCAGACTGTGACCGAGTCGGGCGACAGCATGCGGCAATACGCGGGGAGCGCCTTCGCCAGTCCGAAAAAGAGCGTGATCATGGACATCGAATGCGACGCCGGATGCGGGGTCGTGCCGTTCAAGTACAAGGATAAGAGTTTTGTCAACGCGCTGCAGTGGGCGATTGGTCTCGAATTATTTTTAAGCACGCGTGACCCCTGGCGAATATTCCTCACCACTGATCATCCGAATGGCGCGCCGTTCACCAGCTATCCGCATCTGATCCGATTGCTGATGGATGCATCGTTTCGCCGCGACATGCTCGCGACCATTGCGCCGGACGCCGCGGCGGCGAGTCATCTCGGCAGCTTGGACCGAGAATACTCGTTATACGAAATCGCGATTGTCACGCGGGCCGCACCGGCCCGCAGCCTGGGCCTTAAGAATCTCGGTCACTTGGGCGTCGGTGCGCGGGGCGATGTCACGGTGTATGTGGACAATCCAAACCGCGAGCGCATGTTCGCCACTCCCCGCCTGGTCTACAAAGCCGGAGAACTGATCGTCCGCGATGGCGAGATTGTTGCCACACCGCGGGGCGCTACGCACGTAACGCGCGCCGAATACGATTCAGCGATTGAGAAAACCCTCGACGCGTATTTCGCGACTTACATGAGCGTGCGCCGGCGCAACATCGCCGTCGCCGATACCGAAATCGAAGACTTCGGCCACAGCCCCTTGATTCAACATCAGGCACGGCGGAACGCGCCGTGAAGATTAACGGCGTCGCCATTGAAGACACCTTCGCGGAAGCGTTTTCGATGAAAGCCACGCGACTCATCATCACCGCGCTCAATCCGACCTGGGCCATGCATTCGGCGCGCGCCTTAACCGGCTTCGCCACCTCGGTCATTGCGTGCGGATGTGAAGCCGGCATTGAACGTGAACTAAAACCGAACGAAACCCCGGATGGCCGGCCCGGCGTGGCGGTATTACTGTTTTCGACCAGCACCAAGGAGCTTACCAAGCAGTTACAGAATCGGGTGGGTCAATGCGTGCTAACGTCACCCACCAGCGCCTGCTTCGCTGGTTTTGACAACGGCGATCCGTTGCCGCTGGGCAAGACCTTGCGCTACTTCGGTGATGGTTATCAAATTGCGAAGAAACTTGGCCGCGATCGCTACTGGCGCGTGCCAGTGATGGACGGTGAATTTCTCTGTCAAGACGTGACCTACATGGTGAAAGCCATTGGTGGCGGAAATTTCCTGATCTTGGCCGAGACGCAAACCCAGGCGCTCGCCGCGAGCGAACGTGCCGTGGCCGCGATGCGAAAGATCCCGAGTGTGATCATGCCGTTCCCCGGCGGCGTCGTGCGCTCTGGTTCTAAGGTGGGCTCGAAATACAAAACACTGCCCGCCTCCACCAACCATCGCTATTGCCCAACGCTAAAACAGGTGGTCGATTCAGCGCTGCCGGCAGCGGTCGGCGCCGTGTTGGAAATCGTCATCGACGGATTAACCGCCGAGGCGATTAATGAAGCCACGCGCGTGGGGATTAGAGCCGCGTGCACCTTGGGGCGGAAACGCGGAATTATCGGGATCACCGCCGGCAATTACGGTGGAAATCTCGGCCCGTATCACTTCAAGCTGCGAGAAATCTTGAAATGATTGTGTTGGAACTCAAAGCAGCGCTTGATTTTAATTTGGATCTAACGCGAGTCACGCCCTCGGTGCTCGCCGGTTTGAAGTTGAGCGAAGTTAAACGCCTCGGTCTCCAATACGGTCGCGACGCGGTGCGGCTCGCTGATCTTTTTACTGTCTCCGGGACACCCGATTTAGAACTCCGAATCGAAGCGGCTAGCATACGTTTGCACAACATCGGCGCGGGTCTGGCCCAGGGCGTTATCCAGGTGTCGGGTCGCTGTGGCGACGGCTTGGGCACGCAGATGACGGGGGGTGAAATTCACGTGCGTGGTGACGCGAGACACCTCGTTGGCGCTGGCATGCTGGGCGGCGTGATCGATATAACGGGTCATGCCGGCGATTTTGTGGGTGGCGGAATTCCCGGCGCGGTCGCTGGCATGAAAGGTGGCACCGTCATCATCGGCAAATCCGCCGGCGCGCGTGTGGGCGATCGCATGCGTCGCGGCCTCATCGTGATCGGTGGCAATGCAGGGGCGTATTGCGCAAGCCAAATGATCGCAGGCACGGTGGCGGTGCTCGGCACTGTCGGCGGCGACAGTGCCACCGCCATGCATCGCGGATCATTGCTCGTGCGTGAAACGGACGCGCTCAGCTTGCCAGAAACCTTTGTTGATACCGGCCGCTATGAGTTAGCGTTCGTGCGCGTGTTGCTCGCGCATATTGCGCGGTTCAAGCCCGCCTTCAAGGCCCGCCTGCGCGCGTTTACGTCGAGCCAGCGGTGGGTGGGCGATCGCGGCTGCGGCGGCACCGGTGAAGTGCTGTTAGCGCGCGCGGCCTAAGCGTGGCAAAAACCAATAACCGTGGACAACTGCGCGGCCGGCGGGTCGACCCGGTGGTATTAGCCGAAATTCAGATCTTGCTCGGCGCCCTGCCCCGCCGTCGCGATCTCCTCATTGAATATTTGCATCGAATTCAAGATCACTACGGTCATATTTCACCCGCCTCGATGGTCGCACTCGCGGATGAACTAAAACTCGCGATGACCGAAATCTACGAAGTGGCGACGTTCTATCATCACTTCGATGTGCTCAGTGATGACGACGCACCACCGCCGGCGCTGACCGTGCGCGTGTGCGAGTCCGTGACCTGTGCGATGTTTGGCGCCGAAGCGTTGATCAAGGATTTGGAAGGAACGGTTGCTCGCAGCTATCGAATCCAGCGCGTCCCCTGTGTCGGTCGTTGTCATGCCGCACCGGTGGCGGTGGTCGGTCAACACCCCGTAGAACAGGCCACCTCCGAATCGGTGGCCCGTCAAATCGAAGGCGGTGATCATGAACCGGAAACATTACGGCCGTTGAGCTTGGACGACTACCGGAAGGGCGGCGGCTACGCGGTATGGCAGGCCTGTCTCGCGGGAGTCCGCACGCGTGACGAGGTGATTAAAACACTGCAGGATTCCAAATTACGCGGGCTCGGCGGCGCGGGCTTTCCGGCGGGCACCAAATGGTCGATCTTGCGTCAGCAAGCCGCACCGCGTTTACTCGCGGTCAATATCGACGAAGGCGAGCCCGGCACGTTCAAGGATCGCCATTATCTCGAGCGCGATCCTCATCGCTTTCTTGAAGGCATGCTGATCGCAGCGTGGGCCGTGGAAGCTGACGCCTGCTATCTCTACTTACGCGACGAGTACGCCGCGTGCCGGCTGCTGCTCGAAACCGAACTCGTTCAACTGCGGACGTCCGCCCTAGGGCCCTTGCCCCTGATCGAATTGCGCCGTGGCGCGGGCGCTTATATTTGCGGCGAAGAGTCTGCGATGATCGAATCGATCGAGGGCAAGCGCGGGATGCCACGACTGCGTCCGCCCTACGTCGCGCAAGTGGGATTGTTTGGCCGGCCGACGCTCGAACACAACATGGAAACGCTGTATTGGGTGCGGAATATTCTTGAGCATGGCGCGACCTGGTTTACCGCGCATGGTCGGCGCGACCGGGTGGGCCTGCGATCTTTTTCAGTGAGCGGAAGAGTCAGTAAACCCGGTGTCCACTTGGCGCCGGCTGGCGTGTCGGTGCGCGAACTGATCGATGAATACTGCGGCGGCATGCTGCCCGGTCACGAACTGTATGGTTATTTTCCGGGCGGTGCATCGGGAGGAATATTGCCAGCGTCGTTGGCGAATTTGCCGCTCGACTTCGACACCTTGCAAGCGCATGGTTGCTTCATCGGATCCGCGGCGATCATCGTGCTGTCACAACACGATAGAGCGCGCGATGCGGCGCTGAACGCGATGCGCTTTTTTGAACACGAGTCGTGTGGTCAATGCACGCCGTGCCGGGTTGGCACTGCCAAAGCTGCACGCCTAATGGCAGAACCAAAGTGGGACGGGCCGTTGCTATTGGAATTGGCGCGGGCGATGGAAGACGCCTCGATCTGTGGTCTCGGCCAAGCGGCACCGAATCCGCTGCGCTCGGCCATGCGCTATTTTCCGCAGGAGTTTGTTTAGCCGTGATCGACTTCAAACTCGATGGTCGTGATCTGCAGGCGATGACGGGCGAGACGATCCTGCAGGCAGCGAAGCGCGTAGGCATCGAAATTCCGCACCTGTGCTACAAGGACGGCTATCGGCCCGACGGTAATTGCCGGGCCTGTGTGGTCGACATCAAAGGCGAGCGTGTGCTCGCACCGTCGTGCTGCCGGCAACCGACCCACGGCATGGAAGTGCAGTCGACCAGCGAACGTGCGCGGCACTCGCAGCGCATGGTCCTCGAGTTGCTAAAATCCGATATGCCGCCGGGCGAGCGCTCGGCGTATACACCACGCTCCGAATTCGATTATTGGGCCACGGTATTAGGCGTGCATGGCGCACGCTTTCCGCGCCGTGAGCAGCCGCTGCGTGATGTGTCGAACCCAGCCATCGCGGTCAACCTCGATGCCTGCATTCAGTGTACGCGCTGTGTGCGCGCCTGCCGCGAAGAGCAGGTCAACGACGTGATCGGTTACGCGTTTCGCGGCGAACATTCGGCGATCGTGTTCGATCTCGACGATCCGATGGGCGACAGCACCTGCGTCAGCTGTGGTGAATGTGTGCAAGCCTGCCCGACCGGCGCGTTGATGCCGGCGCAATTCGCAGCGCATGAAGTACCGGATCGCACGGTCGATTCAGCATGCCCGTATTGCGGGGTTGGCTGCTTGCTCAAATTTAACGTGAAAGACGAGCGGATAATTTCCGTTGACGGTCGCGATGGTCCCTCCAATCACGGCCGACTGTGTGTGAAGGGGCGCTATGGCTTCGATTACATCCATCATGCGGCACGCCTGACCACGCCGTTGATCCGGCGTGAAGGCGTGGCTAAAACCGCCGCGCTGGTAAAGCACGCAGATCTGCCGCGCTATTTCCGCCCGGCAAGCTGGGACGAAGCGCTCGATTTCGCGGCGCGAGGTCTCCGCGAGTTGCGCGATACGCGCGGACCCGCCTCGCTTGCGGGCTTCGGTTCGGCCAAGGGTTCGAACGAAGAGGCGTACCTGTTTCAGAAGTTGATCCGCACGGGTTTCCATACCAATAACGTCGATCACTGCACGCGCCTGTGTCATGCCTCATCGGTCGCGGCGCTATTGGAAACGATCGGCTCGGGTGCGGTATCGAACCAGGTCGCCGACGTCGCTGAAGCTGAAGTGCTCCTGATCATCGGCGCGCGCCCGACGGTGAATCATCCGGTCGCGGCAACCTTCATGAAGAACGCGGTCAAGGCCGGGAAAGCGCTCATTCTGCTCGATCCTTACCGCTCGGATCTCGCGCGCCATGCGACTCATTATCTCCAGTTTCGACCGGATACCGATGTGCCGCTGTTGAATTGTTTGATGCAGGTCATCATCGAGGAAGATCTGCATAACCACGCCTACATCGAGCGCTACACCGAAGGTTTTGACGAGTTGAAACGCTGCGTCGCGGATTACAGCCCGGAATCGGTCACGCGGATCTGCGGTATTGCCCCGGCGACCTTGCGCGAAGTGGCGCGGCTGTATGCGACATCCAAGGGCTCGATGATTTTCTGGGGCATGGGGATCTCTCAGCACATCCACGGCACCGACAATGCGCGCTGCTTGATTTCGTTGGCCTTGCTAACGGGACAAATCGGCCGTCCGGGTAGCGGGTTGCATCCGCTGCGCGGCCAAAACAATGTACAGGGCGCATCCGACGTCGGCCTGATTCCGATGGTCTTTCCGGATTATCAACGTGTCGACAATCCACAAGTCCGCGCGCGCTTTGAACATCTGTGGGGCACGCAGCTCGATCCGAAACCAGGGCTTACCGTGGTCGAGATCATGCACGCCGTGCACGCCGGTCAAATTCGCGGGATGTACATCATGGGCGAGAACCCCGCGATGTCGGATCCCAACCTCAATCATGCGCGCCACGCGCTGGCCGAGCTCGAACACTTGGTCGTGCAAGATATTTTCTTCACCGAAACCGCGGGCTTCGCCGACGTTATTTTCCCAGCGTCGGCCTTCCCGGAAAAAACCGGCACCTTTACCAATACCGATCGCCGCGTACAACTCGGGCGCCAAGCGGTGCCGCCACCCGGCGACGCGCGTCAGGATTTATGGATCATCCAAGAAATGGCGCATCGCTTAGGTCTGGCGTGGAATTACGCCTCGCCGCGCGACGTGTTCAACGAATTGCGCTTGGCGGCGCCCAGTATGGCCGGCATCACGTGGGAACGCCTAGAGCAGTCCCACTCAGTCACTTACCCCTGCGAAAAGGAAGGCGATCCCGGTGATCCCATTTTGTTCAAGACCGGTTTCCCGACACCTTCCGGCCGCGGCAAATTTGTGCCCGCCGCCTATACGCACGCGGCCGAACTACCGGACACTGACTATCCCTACGTGCTGATTACCGGCCGCCAACTGGAACATTGGCACACCGGCAGCATGACGCGCCACGCCAGCGTCCTCGACGCGCTCGAGCCGGAACCCGTGGTCAGTGTGCATCCCGATGATATCGAAGCCGCCGGACTCAAGGCCGCTGAATTCATGCGCGCCGAGTCGCGCCGTGGGTCGTTAGTGGCTAGAGTACGCGCCGATCCGGGCGTGCAGCGCGGGACGATATTTATGGCGTTTTGCTACGCCGAAGCCGCGGCCAATCTCCTCACCAGCGAAGAACTCGATCCGTTTGGCAAAATTCCGGAATTTAAGTTTTGTGCGATTCGGATCAAGGCGGCGACTGTCGCGACCGCATGATTGCGCAATCATCTCCGGTGACGGGAGCGGGATCGGCGCCTTACCTGCCGCCTCGCGGGATGGCACGCGAGCGCCGCTATTGGTTATGACCCCCATAGGGAGTAACCGAAGTCAGCTGTAATGACTCGTGGATCAAGGGCGCGCTCGCCACGTTTTTATCGGGAACCACGGTTTCGATCTGGTAGAGATATCCCGGCAACTCATCGCTAACGATGACCCGATAAGTTTTATCCGCGAATTTCTCGAATTCCTTACGCTTTGGATCCGTTGCGAACGGCTGAAATACGATCGCCTTGCCCGCATACTGCCGTCCATCGAACTCGAATTTAGTCGGCGTTACCGTGGCGGCCTCGGCCAACGCCAGCTTGATTCGGCGCTGAAAATAACGCCAGCGCTCGCGAGCGCCCCCTTCGGGATCCGACAGGCGATTCATCTCATACACATCGCCTTGAAAATAAACCTTGAGCGTTGGATTGACGTTGGTGCTGTCTTCAGGTGGAACGGGGAAATTGCGTTCACCGCTGAAAAACGCGAGCGACGCGGCTTTCATGCCGTCGGATTTTACTTTGTGCACGGAGAACACCACCGAATCCTTGAATCCAGACTCGAACGATCCGGATTTTTCGAATTGATAAGTGAGCACCACGGGTTTAGTTACCGATTTCAGTTGATCGGTCATCCACAGCACGGTTTCCGCTTCCGAGAATTCAGGACTCGCCGCAGCCGTGGCTTTGGGATCCGCGGCACTGGCCGCGAGACTAAGACCAACTAGCGCAGTACCGAACAGTCGGCGAAAGGAATTCTTAATCATCGTTCGTGGATTTCTTCTTCGGTGGCAGCAATTCGAGTTGGGGTACGCCGTATTCATTGAGGATGTTCGTGATCTCGGCCTGGTGCTTACCGATTAGTTCATTGATCTGATGTTTCCAGACGGTGTCCGAGTGGCGCACCGCCATCGCGATTTGGAAATCGAACTTCACGCCTTGATCTTCTTTCAACGGGATAACGACTAGTTCGGCATCCTTAATCGTGTGCGCGAGGTAACCGGCGATCGGCCCCCATACAAAGGTCAGATTGATTTTATCCTGCTTCAAATCTTCTTCAATGATGTGGCCCGGCCCTTTGCGTGCGTCACCCGACATGATCGGAAACGGGGTCGCGTTATCCATCAGTTCGAGTTTATAAATCCAATCGGTGGTTGGGCCCTGGTCCCATACACCGATCCGCAACAGTTTCTTCTGCTCCACCGTGAGATGTTTTAGATCGTCTTGTGACTTGATGAAATCGAGCCCGCGCCCCTTGAAATACACCAACGCCCAACTCGATCGCAGATACGGCCGAGTCGTCGCCGCTAGATCAAAGTTATCGACCACGCCAATGACGATATCGCATTTGTACGAGCCGTCCTCGGTCTCGTTATTCTTGAGCGTCGCCCGCACAAACCCCATGCGCTGCGGGAACCACGTGTATTGCACCGGGAGCCCCAAGTCTTTGGCCAGGAGCTGGGCGATTTTGTTTTCGTAACCGGACTCGTCCTTGTCGGACATTGGGAGACTATAAGGCGGCGCACACACCTTGAAGGCGGCACGTGGCGCAGGCGGCGGCTCGGCTGCGCTGGTCGACAACGCAAAGACACCTAGCGTCGCCGCCAGCAACCTGATACGACCGCGGATTTTTATCGCACTCAACATCGTTAACTCCTAACCATCGATCTCGCGGACGGACTCTCGAGCCCGGCTATTAATAAGCAGTTTGGGCATGACCTCTGGAGTGGCGAACAGAGAGGCGTTGTTGTGACGGGATCTATCGGGGCTGAATACATCGGGTATTCGTTGTTCCGTCGTTGATCCCGCCCGCCAAGCGCGCTATTGCTTAAGGCGCCCGGTCTTGACCAGATCTTCCTTAAACTTCCTGAGCGCACGGGCGACCATATTTTTCCCGAACTTGACCGAGTCAAGATTTTTTTCGATTGCGTCAAGATTCGCGGGCACCCCATCACCGATGACGACCACACCCACCATCCCCATCGACATATGAGGATTGCACTTGTACATATAGGCGCCTGGCTTGTCGAGCGTGAAGCCAAAACCTTCTTTGCCGAGGGGTGCTTTCCATTTTACCCCGCCGTCTGGCAGCATCCCGTCGAGCGTTTCGGTATCGTGACCCAGCATATTTAAAAATTTAATGGTGTCGCCGGGTTTGGCGTAGGTGACCACTGGCTCCCAATGGTCAACTACCGCTCTAATGATATGTTCCTCAGCCATCGCCGCGTGGCTCGCCAGCACAGTCACCGCCGCCAAGGCTACGGTTCTCATTGACCTCATTTTCGATTTCTCCACACTCTAATTAATTTCACAATGGGTTACTCGCGTGCCGATTGCGCATCACTTCTAGTCGACCCACGCGATCTTAGCGTCAACTCCCGTGAATTCGTCCTGAACCGTGTTTAAGAGCATCGTTTGCTCGAGGCCTGAGGTTAGGCACGACACGCCGGAATTGGTTCAGCGCAGGGTCAAACACACGCAAAAAA
Organism: Gammaproteobacteria bacterium; assembly: GCA_043738965.1. GTDB lineage: Bacteria > Pseudomonadota > Gammaproteobacteria > CAIKBL01. The sequence goes on along the minus strand of JAYUEZ010000158.1, from coordinate 4,061 downwards.
AACCCGGCACTTCTTACGAAGCGCCGGGTATCACTTTCAATAAACCTTATTCTAAATCGTGCGAATCAAGCTTACGGCAGACTGAATACGCTCAGCACGCCGCCCAAACGGGTATAGCTGTTCAGGCCCTTGTACGCGCCCACCGCACCTAAACCGTCGGTGTCGTTGATGAGCCCAGCCGCCATGCCAATACCAGCCCAACCGCCGACACCGGACAGCACACCCACATACTGTTTGCCTTTGTGGCCCCAGGTGTTGGTGTTACCGATGATTCCGGACGGAGTCTTGAACTTCCACAGCAATTTGCCTGACTTGGCGTCAATGGCTTTCAAATAGCCTTCCAGGTTGCCGTAGAACACGACGCCGCCCGCGGTCGCGAGCGCACCGCTCCACACCGAGAAGCGTTCTGGAATCGACCATTTAATTTTGCCTTGGCCGGCATCCCAGGCAATGAAATTGCCGAGGTTGTTGTTTTCGGCATTGTTGCCAAATTCAGCACCGGGCGAGACACGGCCTGCAGGGAACATGCTGAGCACCGCATTCACATACGGTTGGCCCGCGACATACTCACCACCGCTGACGGGTTCATAGTTCATGCAGACGTGATTCGTCGGCACATAGAACAAACCGGTTATTGGGCTGAACGCTGCTGGCTGCTGGTCTTTTGAACCTAACGCGGCCGGGCAGATGTTCGTGGTGTTGTTGTCTTCCCCACCATGATGCGTACTGTACTTGGCGACGACTTCCGGTCGACCCGTCTTCATATCGACATGGGTCGCCCAGTTCACTGCCGGGTCATACTTCTCGGCGACCAAAAGGGCGCCGTTGGTACGATCAAGCGTATAGCCGAAGCCGTTACGATCGAAGTGGACCAAGGCTTTGGTGTCTTTGCCCTTGACCTTGATATCCGCGAGGATCATCTCGTTGATACCGTCATAGTCCCATTCATCATGTGGCGTCATTTGATACACCCACTTCGCAACCCCAGTATCCACATCGCGGGCGAATATTGTCATCGACCACTTGTTGTCACCAGGACGTACGACTGGGTTCCATGTCGACGGATTGCCAGAACCGTAGAACATCAAGTTCTGCGCCTTGTCGTATGGCCACCAGCCCCAGGTCGAGCCGCCGCCGATTTTCCATTGGTCACCCTTCCAGGTTTTCAATGACGAATCTTTGCCGACCGGTTGACCGAGCGATGTCGTCTTGTCATCGAACAAGATATCGCTATCCGGTCCCATGCTGTACGCACGCCATACCCGCTTGCCCGTCTTCAGGTCATAGGCATTCATCCAGCAGCGGACACCGAATTCGGCGCCGGACATACCGGTGAACACTAGATTTTTGATGACGTGCGGCGCGTTGGTATTGGTTTGACCAAGTTTCGGATCGCCGTTCTTGACCGACCACACCACTTTGCCGTCTTTAGCACCCAACGCGACGAGCGTGGTATCTGCCTGTTGCAGCAGAATCTTGCCATCGCCATAGCCCAATCCGCGATTGACGGTATCGCAGCACATGACTGGCACCGTTTCGTCGTAGTTTTGGACCGGCACATATTCCCAGATAACTTCAAGCGTATCGAGATTGATCGCGAAAACGTTATTCGGGAACGCCGCATGAATGAACAGCGTATCGCCACCCAGACCAGTCGCCGAAGCCGGCAACACCAACGGGCCACCTTCGTGACCCCTCAGTACGCCCGTGGAGAACGTCCACGCCGCCTGGATCTTGCCCGCATTCGTGGCGTTGATCTGCTTCAACTCCGAATAGCGCCAGTTCCAGTAATTTCCACCCGGGAAAGCCCAATAATTGGGGTCTTGCATCAACTTCTCTAATTCAGCATTTGCCATGACTGTTGCAGATGCAGTCACTGCTGTTAGAGAGGCCGCTGCGACAAGCCATCGTCTAAACGATGCTTTATTCATGACCTCCTCCTTCCACACTTTCGCTGTTAACAGTTTTATGTCGATCTCTAACCCGTTTTAACTCCTCAGATCGCCCGAGATCAAAGGCGAACCGCAGAGTGTTTCTGATTCTTTGCACGAGGCGGGAAATCACATGCGCATCGGATACCGGCACGTCATAGTGAAAGGATTCGGTGGCCGCTCCGGCGGACGCCGGTAAACGCGACTGAAGTGGTGCTACGTGCTGCGACGCGTGGGTCGTGGTCATTCGAGTTGCGCTCTTCTCACCCTTTTCGTGTAACCGGCATCCAGACTCGTACAGCTGGTGCTCGGATCGACACCGCCCCTCCCAGTCTTGACCACTTTGACCTCACGAGACCGACCGGCGGGATGCTTTTTCTTATCGTTGTTTCGCCTCCACCGCACACTTTCAGAAGGCGCGGGGAACGCACGTTAGTCCGCTCGATTATAGAGAAAATTCCATGCCCGGCAACCGTTTCGAAATGGGTCTTCATCACGCTAAATTGCGTGGCGAGGGATTGGTGCGCTAAGCCCGGGAACCGCACTGCACCACTTCGATTTCACAGGTGCATTGGGTGGCTTACTCAGCAGCCGCCGGCGCTACTTTTTTAGAGGTCGCCTTTGGCAGTCCTTTTTCGGTGGGCATCACTGTTTGCCGCGCGGCGCCGACAAAGCAGCGCTTTTTGGCATCCTGGCGAGCATTGTCGAGTTTTTTCACCGCTGCGGTGCCATCACTCGATTCCCGAAACAAGCTACCTTTTTCGCCCGGCATATTCTTGTAGATTTCGTAGGTTCGCGCGGCGTTGAAGTCGTCCAAGCTTAGCTGCTGGGCTATCGCGTCGATCTCGCAGGAACAGCGGTACATGTTGTCGACGTTTTGACCGCCATTTTCGCGCATGCAGGTCATTACCTGATCCACGCGGTCCATCGTCGGATAGTCATTGGCCTCCACATTCGACGCCAGGACGACCAGTGCAATCAGGGAGGTTCGAAACGTACGCGCCATGCAGGAACTCCAGACTAGCGTGCTAAAAGATGCGGCGGAGTATAGCCGAACTCTTGCGCCGACCACGGCCTTGCGTGTTGAGCGGTCGCAGCGAAATTAACTAAAGGCGCTTTGCGACCGATATACTGCGACGCAACACGCCGTGGTTGGATGGGTTGGAACAGAGTCGATAAATCTTGGGGGCCTCTACGCTGTCATGAGCAATGTACTTGTCACCGGTGGCGCCGGTTATATCGGTAGCCATGTGGTTAAACAATTGGGTCATGCGGGTCATCATGTAGTGACCCTCGACAATCTTTCGAAAGGCAACCGCGGAGCGGTGTTATGCGGAGAATTGGTGGTGGGCGACACCGCTGATGCCGACTTGGTCACGACGATCTTAACCGCCCATAAAATCGACACGGTCATGCATTTCGCCGCGTGGACGGTGGTGCCTGAATCGGTCAGCAATCCCCTCAAGTATTATCGCAATAACACCTGCAGCGCGCGTAATTTGATCGAGTGCTGCGTGGAAGCTGGCGTCGCAAATTTTATTTTCTCGTCCACCGCGGCGGTCTACGGGATCCCTGAATCTCCACTGTGCAACGAAGACACGCCGAAAGCACCGATCAATCCCTACGGTGCCTCGAAGCTCATGGCTGAGCAAATCCTGCGCGACGCGTGTGCGGCGAGCCACCTGCGCCACGTGATTTTGCGCTACTTCAACGTCGCCGGTTCGGATCCCGACGGTGAAATCGGGCAATCGACCAAGGACGCCACGTTGCTGATCAAAGTGGCCTGCGAAGTGGCGACCGGGAAGCGCGAGCAATTGTCCGTGTTTGGGACCGACTATCCCACGCACGATGGCACCGGCGTGCGCGACTACATCCACGTCTGCGACCTCGCCAGCGCGCACGTGCAAGCGATGGCCTATCTCGCGAGCGGCGGGACATCGACCACGCTCAATTGCGGTTACGGGCACGGGTATAGTGTCCGGCAAGTGATCGATGTCGTCTCTGAGCTTAGCGGTCGCGCGCTACCGGTGACTTACGCGCCGCGTCGCGCGGGCGATCCACCCGAGCTTGTCGCCGATTCACGGCGGTTAAGCACGCTCTTAGCCTGGACGCCGCAATTTGACGATCTTC
>JAYUEZ010000157.1:0-2323 GCA_043738965.1 Gammaproteobacteria bacterium | reverse complement strand
GCTCGGGATTACCGAGCACGATCATCCCACTACCGCTCAGTGGATAGGTTTCGCGTCGAACGATTTGCGGACTGCCGTGATCCTCGATCACGCAGGTGCCATTGGTGCTTTTGTCAGTAATTGTGCAGCGACCGCGACTGAACTGCGCGGTGAAATGCTGGCGCGAGATCAAGTCTTGTTGCACCACCAGATCGTTCTGCGACCCGCGACCAACCGAGATCACCGGGCGCTCGCCGCTGAGCGACAGGGTGTCGCCTTCCAATGAAAAAATAACTGCCGAGTAACGCTGCGGAGCAGTGATCACGGACTCGGCGACGGCCGCCGTGATCGCTTCCACATCCCAAATGATTTCGTACAAGGCCACGTGTTCGAAGGACACGAAATTCCACGTCTCATCGTCCACATAGCGCGACACCGCGCGAAAGATCCGCGGCAACGAGTCGATGACCGACAAAGTAGCCAGCGTTTGATCCGGTTTGGCGTTACTCGCGGCCCAATGCGCGATCTTCGCGGTTTCGCTCATCAAGTCATCTTTATGGCCTTGCACAGAGCCAAAATGAAGGCCGATTCTGAGTCGCATGCGAGCGCCGGTGGTTGGCAACTTAAACTCGTCGCCGATCCGCGCGTGCATGTCGCACGCCGCGGCGGCGGCATCCGCGGGGTAGGAGAAGAAGCACATCAGCTCGTCACCGAGTTCGGCGGCGACGCGGCCATTTTTCGCTGTGATTAACTCGGTCAAGCGTGCGAGCACCGTCGCGATCAGGCGCCGGGCCGTGACGTCACCAAGTTTCTCGTAGAGTGCGGTGCTGCCGACGACATCGACGAACATGATCACCTGATGCGTCGAGATCACCGTAGCGGCCGCCGATTCGTGTCTCGCCATCGAAGGTTCCTAGGCTATGGTCAATGCGGTTTCATTGCTGACCATGGCTATCGGCTGGTCCTCTATGGTTCTTGATGGATCGTGTAAACCCTAGTGGTCATCGGCACCCCATAACTCACGCAAACGCTGATCGCGCCCGCAGTTGAAGCGATAGAACTTATACCGCACCGGATTCTTTTTGTAGTAATCCTGATGATAATTTTCGGCGGGATAGAACTTCGTCGCCGGCACGATTTCCGTCGCGATCTCGCCCTTCAACTGCGGTTGCTGAAGCAGCGCGGCCTTGGAGGCCTCGGCTGCCTGCCGCTGGGCCGCGTTGTGGTAGAAAATCGCCGTCCGATATTGATGCCCGTTATCGCAGAATTGCCGGTCGGAGGTCGTCGGATCGACATTTCGCCAATACACATCCAAGAGTTTGTCGTAGCTAACTTGCGCGGGGTCGTAGCGTACTTGCACGGCTTCGGCGTGCCCCGTGTCGCCGTTCGAGACTTCTTGGTAGGTCGGATTTTCTTTGACGCCACCGGTGTAGCCCGCGGTCGTCGACAACACGCCCGCCACCACGTCGAACGGCGGCTCCATGCACCAGAAACAGCCACCGGCGAAGGTCGCGACCGCTTGCCCTGCGGTCGGCGCCGGCAACACGGCGGGTTCGGCCGCCGATTCACTGGCGGCCTCGGCGACCGCACAGAATATTAACCCGGCGGCGAGAAGGCTCAGATGACGCATGACTACCTCTGTATCAAGGATGGACGAATTAAATCTTGAGCCACTCGCAAACCAGTGCAACATTCACGGCGTGCCGCTGCCATTCGGACCCGACCCACACCAACAAGTTGCATTGAGGATCCTTAAGCTTTCGAGGCAAGCACGAACAAAGCGCTCTTCACCGCCCCAGATTTCGACGCGGGCGGCCATCGACGGTGCACGTGCGGAGTATGATGCACGGGGCAAAAAGCGCGCAGCGTCTTGGTAAGGGGAGCATCATGCTGAATCTATTTCGCGTTCGCGGCTTCGCGGCTTTCACCGCGGTCGTGTTTCTGAACGCGTTTATCGATCTTGGCCACAAGATCATTGTCCAAAACACCATCTTCAAAATTTACGACGGTACCTTCCAAGTCACGCTGACGGCGCTGATCAATGCCTTAATTCTGCTGCCCTTCATTTTACTGTTCACGCCGGCTGGCTTTGTCTCGGATAAGTTTTCCAAACCGCGCGTCATGCGTTGGTCGGCCTGGGCCGCGCTTGCGCTAACGTTGGGGATCACGCTGTTCTACACCTTGGGTTGGTTTTGGCTCGCGTTCTTGATGACGCTGTTACTGGGCGCGCAAGCCGCGATTTTTTCGCCGGCCAAATACGGTTACATCAAGGAACTGGTCGGCGCCGCGGAACTGACGACTGCCAATGGCGCGGTGCAAGCGGTGTCCACGGTCGCGATGTTAG
>JAYUEZ010000156.1:0-2325 GCA_043738965.1 Gammaproteobacteria bacterium | reverse complement strand
CCGATCGACCGTGGTGCGTTTTTCTCGATAGCTGTGTCGCGCGCGGCAGTAGTGGTCGCTACGATGTGATCGCGATCGAGCCGACAGTGACGCTGGTCACGACCGGCGAGACGACAGTCATCAGCCGCGACAGCGTGACCGAGTACAGTACCGAGGATCCTTTCGCCTTGGTCGCGGCGGCGGTCGCCGAGCTCCAGCCCGTGGTGAGCAACTTGCCATTTACCGGCGGGGCGCTCGGCTATTTTGGATACGATTTGGGGCGGCGCATTGAACGCTTGCCACATATCGCGCGACGCGATATCGAATTGCCCGATATGGCGATTGGAATTTACACGCGCGCGATTGTCGTCGATCACGACGAACGCAGCGCGAACCTGGTTGTTCACCCCCAAGACCACGGCGACGACGCGGGGCTCCTTGCGGCATGGACTGGACAGTCGCCCGTGACACCGCCGGCGTTCACGACCTCGTTTACCGTGACGTCGCAGGTCCAACCGGAAATCAATTTCGCGCAATATGCTGACGGCTGGCAACGGATTAAGCGCTATCTCTTCGATGGCGATGTCTATCAGGTCAATCTTACGCAGCGCTTTTCGGCCACTGCGCATGGCGCACCGTGGGACGCATATTTGCGCCTGCGTAATTTAAATCCGGCGCCGTTCTCGGCCTATTTTGCGGCGCCGGGCGGTACGATTCTGAGTTCCTCGCCAGAACGCTTCCTCCACATTGCGAACGGCCTGGTCGAAACCAAACCCATCAAGGGGACACGCCGACGGGGCGCCACGCTGGGCGAGGATCGCGCGCTCGCCGAGGAATTGGCCGCCAGCGACAAGGATCGCGCCGAGAATGTGATGATCGTCGATTTGCTGCGAAACGATTTGAGTAAATGCTGCACGACCGGAAGCGTGCGTGTCACCGCGCTTTGCGCGGTCGAAAGTTTTACCAAAGTGCATCACTTGGTGAGCACGATTCAAGGCCGCGTCGCGCCGCGTTACTCGCCGCTCGACGTGCTGCGCGCGTGCTTCCCTGGTGGCTCCATCACCGGTGCGCCGAAAGTACGCGCGATGCAAATCATCGAAGAACTCGAACCCAGTCGGCGGGGTATTTATTGTGGCGCGATCGGCTATGTCAGCAGCAATGCACGGATGGACACCAATATCGCCATACGCACCTTGCTCTACGCCGCGGACCGTTTGTACTGCTGGGCCGGTGGCGGGATCGTGATCGATTCCGAACTCGATCTTGAATATCAGGAATGCTTTGCCAAAGCGTCCGCCATGCTCGAAGTTTTTGCCAATGCCGCAGTCTTCGACCTGGGTCGTTAAACTCGGCGGTAGTCTGTGGCGGAGCCCCGCACTTCGCGCGTGGCTGGCCGTGTTAGCGACGAGTACACGGCCGTGCGTGATTGTTCCGGGTGGGGGTTGTTTCGTGGACGCGGTCGCCGCGACGCAAGCGCATTGGCGGTATTCGGATAATGCCGCGCACCAGATGGCGGTGTTGAGCATGGCGCAATATGGTTTGATGCTAGGCGCCTTGGAACCACGCCTGTGCGTGACTGATTTCGCGTCGCTCGCGGCTGGCGGCAACGCCGGCAATCGCCTTTACCTCCCAACGCTTGCGGATTGCGCAGCCATGGCGGATTTACCCTGGGATTGGTCGGTCAGCGCCGATAGCGTGGCGCTGTGGTTGGCAGGAACTATTGACGCGGCTGCGTTAGTGCTCGTTAAGGCCGGACCTCCGGCGTGCCAGTCAGCGGACTCGCTCGCGCTGGCCGAGGAAGGTTTTATCGATCGCCATTTCGCACAGCTGCAGCGTCGCGTTAATTTACCGGTGACCTGGTTTGCCACGGGAGAAGTCGGACGTTTCCAGGAGGCTCTTCAACTAAGTGAAGTTAATTTTCCCGATCGCCTAATTCAGGCGTCATGCTAACTAAAGGTTAATCGATCGAAGGCGCAATGCGTGGATGGCGCAGCCAGGGGCCTACCACGCGCCGGCAGTTAGGCGCAGTGACGTTAGACGAGGCGGGGAATCGTGATTAAAAGGAAGCCAGCGGCCGGAGACCCGGCCGCCGGCTCAATGCGACGCGACTTAGCTCCATACGAGGAGGTCTGGTCTAATGCCCAATTAGTCCCAGCTAAGCGCGCCGCCAGTCTGGTACTCAGTTACCCGAGTTTCAAAAAAATTCTTTTCTTTCTTAAGGTCGATTACTTCGCTCATCCACGGGAATGGATTGGTCGCGCCGACGTATTGTTCGGCTAACCCAATCTGCGCACAGCGACGATTGGCGATGTAGTGCAAGTATTCTTCGAACATATTCGCATTGAG
>JAYUEZ010000155.1:0-2328 GCA_043738965.1 Gammaproteobacteria bacterium | reverse complement strand
ATGAACTCGCGCGGCGCGGCATGGAGTTCCTCCGGCCCTACACCAAACTCCTGCGTACGCTGGAACTTGTGTACTACCTGTCACCCGTACTCGGTTTGCTCGGCACCGTGCTCGGCATGATCGACGCGTTCCGCCATCTGGCGGCCGTGGCCGGCACCGAAAAAGGCTCGAGCGCGCTCGCTAACGGCATCTGGGAAGCCCTGGTGTGTACCGCCGTGGGTTTGGTGATCGCGGTGATATTCACGACCCTGCACGCCATGCTGCAAACGCGCTTGGAACGTGTGTCCGAGGAAGTCTCCGATGTGCTGACGCGGGTTCTGACCATCGACGTTCATCGTGTCTGAAGTCGCTCGCGTTTCGTTATCGCTGGGTCGGCGCAAGAAGCGCCCGATCAAGATCACGTTCGTGCCCTTGGTTGACTGCTTCATCATCTTGCTGATTTTTTTCATGCTTGAGAGCAGCTTCGTGATCCCACACGGCGTTGAACTCAATAACTCAAAAAAAGAAGAGAACAAGCCGGTAGGCACCACGAGCGCCGAATCAACCCTCTTGTTCGTCGAACTGCATAAGGACGGCAGTGTGTGGCTCGATGGCGATAAGCTCGCCTTCAGTCAACTTAGGGCTCGCGTACCGCGTGTCAAGGGCGAAGCCAAACCGGTGATCATTGCCAGCGATGCGGGCGTGCGCCTGCAAACCGCCGTGGACGTGATCGATGTGTTGAATGCGCGTGGATATTCGAAAATCTCCTTGCGCGAAACGCAGCAGTTCAAGTAATGAAATTCGAATTCATCGTGTCCGCATGCTAGACCATAACCGCTCAACTATGGATCTCGCCGGCAAGAATAACGCGGACGACGCACGCGACCGACGGTGGGAAAGCACGTTCTTCATGATCAACGTGATCTTCCTGTTGATCTTGTTTTTCATCGTCGCCGCCAATTTTGACGTGCAGCTGCAGATTTTCCCGCCCAAATCTTCGGCGTCGAACGTCTTAGGCCCAAGCGCGGTCCAACTGACGTACAACCGTGAAGGCACGTTGTACCTGAATGGCGAGACCATCGCGCGCCCACAGCTTAAGTCGAAGATCCAAGCGCTCGGCAAGGGCATCGAACTCAAACTGGCGGCGGATGCGAATCTGGATGCGGTCAAAGTCGCGAAACTAATTCAGGAATTATCCGAATCTGGTGTGTCTCGAATCGGGATCGTAACCGTGGCACGCGAGGGCGGCGGTAATGATGAATAAAACTGCAGTCATCGATGGTACTAATTAGGCGTCACCCCGACTGTGCGGGAATGACCGAGTATTAACCCAATGCCTCGCGTTGTCCTATGGTTATGTTTGTTCGCGATCTCAATCCTAATTCATGGGTTGTCAGCGTCGCGCGTCGGCCGCGAGATCAAGCAATCGACCGCAGATTTAGCGCAACAAACGGCAGGCGCGACGCATCGCCAAGTGGTTATCGAAATTCCGCCCGATTCACCGAAGGCGAAGACCGCGGAAGAAGAAGCCAAACTCGATGAACCGCTCGATTTCGAAGAAGATTTCGAACTCGAGCCGCCTGAAGTCCTGGTGGCGCCGCAAGCCGTGGCGCCACCGCCACCCAACGTCGCGCTATCGTTGAAGGCACAGGCGGGCGGCGCGGGTGAAGCCAGTGACCCCGTGGAGATTGCGGTGGCGAGCCCGGATGTCGCGGGATTGGTGAAGCGCGCGAACATCCCGACCGTCGGCATTCTAGGCCCGACGACTACCGGTGGCACCAGCGGCGGGCGTGGTGGCGGGACCTCGGGCTTTGGCGTCGGGATCGGGAATGCGCTCGGTGGATCGTCCAATCAATTTGCCGCCTACATCGCCGGCATGCGCGAATCGGGGCTCGATGTCGTGTTCGTGGTCGACGCCACCGGCTCGATGGGTTGGGTGCTCGATGACGTTAAGCAGCGAATTCACGAAATTGAAGTGGTGATCCGCTCGTTGGTGCCGATCGCGCGCTTCGGCATGGTGGCGTATCGCGACAAGGACGATCCCGAATTTGTAGTGAAGGCGCAAACGCTGACCTATAGCACGATCAAAATGCAGAGCTTCATTCGCGGTCTCGAAGCGAAGGGCGGCGGCGATCTTTATGAAGACGTGCTCGACGGCATCATTGCGGCGGTTGAACATGCCGATTGGCGCCTTGGTGCGCGCCGGATCATCATTCTCGTGGGCGATGCCCCACCGGCCGACAACAAGCTCGATGACATCCTGCATTACGTCAAAAAATTCAGCAGTTCGGGCGGCGTGGTTTCGACCTTGGATGTCAGCGACGAATCGAATCCCGAAGCGGTGGAAGC
>JAYUEZ010000154.1:0-2331 GCA_043738965.1 Gammaproteobacteria bacterium | reverse complement strand
CTTTTAAATCCATGCCAGAACAAAACGTACCGCCGGCACCGGTCAGAATGCCGACGCGCAGATCATCGCGCGCATCGAGTTCATCCACCGCCGCGCAGACGCCGACGGAAACCGCGCGATTCACCGCGTTGCGTGCCTCCGGCCGGTTGATGGTGATGATCACGAGCCCTGCTTCGTACTCCACCAATATTTCGGACATGGCGTTCGTCTCCCTCGCTGAGGCCCGCAGTATAAGGTGACAAACCACCGGTTCTAAGCGTTGACCGTGATCACGGGCGACGGCGTATACGTGGGATTTGGCAGCCGCTCGGCCGACTCAAACGGCGGGTTGCGCCAGCCGTCGGAGCCGGCCACCGACAACCGGCGGTTGGCGATGCGCCAACCCTGGGGCGTGAGGCGCAGCCGGTCGTTATAGCGACCCCATAAATCGATGCGGCGGCCATCGTCGACGGCGAGGTGCCAGGCATAGACATAGGCGGTGGATTCAGCGGTGTCATCGCCGGTGAATCGCACGCGCACGTTGGACAGATGATGACTGGTGGCGGTGAAGACCGCGAGGGTCTTGGCGAACATCAGCGCGAGGTTGTCGCGCCCGACCACGGCATGGCGCGAGCCGAGTTCGAAGCAACCGTCGGCGCAGAATACGTGCTCGACGAGAGACGCCGGGTCGTTGCGATCGACGAAGTGGCAATAGTCCTGCAGGGTTTCGATGATCTGCTGGCGGTGTATGAGTTCCCAAAGCGTTCGCTCACTGCTCTGTAGGTGGTCCATATGCTGCTCCCGTTGAAAATTGGCGGTTCATGCGCCGTGCGCAAGATCATGCCCGGCGTGCGCCGAACGAGAATAACGCAAAGTCGCGCGCGATGGGTTTGTCGCTCGCGACCGGCAGTCACCGTTAGCGCACGCCGCCACTACATCCATCACGAGGAGTCCGTGATGGATTTGCTGGGTGCACGGGCCTGTGTTAGCGTCCAACGTCAAGGGCAGCCCTTCAACTGCCCCGGCGAAGCGAGGTATTTATGGCACACATGAGCACGGTCCCATTCGAAAAAGTCCCTGGATTTCTCAAGAACATCATGCACGCCTACGACGAGGAGCTTGGCGGCTCCGAGTTCGTGCAGGTTTTCGCGCACGCCCCAGAGGTCTACAAAAAATTTATCGACTACTACTTCGCGCTCGAACTCGAGACGCGCGGCGCAGTCGATGGGGTAATCACCGAGCTATCACGCTTGATGGTGGCGCAGAAAAATAACTGCTTCCTCTGAATTCACGCACGCCTTGCGGTCGCAAGGCAAGCAGGACTCACTGAAGCAAAGATTGCGGAGATCGCGAACTATCGCGCGAGTACGTTGTTTAGCCCACGCGAAAAAGCCGCAATTCGTTATGCCGAAGTTCTCGCGGGCGATCACCATAGCGCCGACGAGGCACTGTTCGACGAACTGCGCGGCCAATTCACCGAAGGCGAGATCATCGATCTCGGCATACGCATCATGACCTTCGTCGGTTATGGCCGACTGGTTCGCGTGCTTGGACTAGAGATTGGCGGTACGTGCCCAATCCCGTCGCCCAAGGGCGCGCAATGACGATAAGAAGCTGGCGCGCGGTCTAACCAAAAAGCAAAAACAACAATAAACGTGCTGGCGTGGTTTATTTTTAACCACGCCGGTGTCTTTCGCTAGTCATCCCATGTGTTCCGAATCCGGGTTGCCTTTCTCCCGACTACTGCGCCGAACCAAGTAGTAGCCGAGAGTGAGCGCGAACACTATGGCGGCAATGCCCAATAGTATTCCTTCGGGTAACTCCTTCGTATCCAGGACGATGATCTTGCGGGCCACCGCGATCAGCGCCACGCTGAGCACCGCTTCGAGGTGGATCATCCGGTGCTCGATGTAGACCTTCATCGAGTGCAGCAGCTCGATCCCGATCAGCACCAGCAAGAACTGACCGAACAGTTCCAACAATTCGTCGAGGCCCAGTAGGAATAGCGGCGGGCTCAGCATGTCTTTGCCAAGGAGCCACGCTAACTCGACGGTGGCGAGCAGCACCACGCCGGCCATCATGACAAGCAGGGTGCGGGTTATGATTCGCTCAAATGTGTCCAGGTATGTTGGTAACAAGGGGGTACTTCTCCTAGTTAACGCGGCATTGAAGGCGACGCCCAACGCGCCGATGAGCGGCGCCGGAGTGCGCAGCACGGAGGCGTTCGCTGGCTTGGGTTAGGCCCCGTGGAAGGAAAGAGACGGATACCAGTGCTGGAAAACGTTGGCGCAGGATCAGAGTAAGCGGCCGTCGAATTGCGGCGGCTACACTGGCGAAACCTGCGACGGCAAC
>JAYUEZ010000153.1:0-2332 GCA_043738965.1 Gammaproteobacteria bacterium | reverse complement strand
TCATAATGCTGAGGTCGGTGGTTCGAGTCCACCCGTAGCCACCAATTTATCGTCCATAGCCTTCCACTGCCGTCCAATACCATCCACGAAAAGGCCTGTTTGTGGCCGATTTTCCTCCATTTTCGTCTTCGAGCGTTCCTTGACAGCCAAATCAGAACCGGGTCGCGATTGGGGCACTAGGAATCGTGAGTGGGGGCACCTGCCGTGCTAACCGATGTCGCCATCCGCAACGCCAAACCGCGCGACAAGCGCTACAAGGTGTTCGACGGCAAAGGGCTGTACCTCGAGGTCTATCCGGAAGGCGGACGCTACTGGCGGTTGAAGTATCGAATCGCTGGGAAGGAGAAGCGGCTCGCGATCGGCGTGTATCCCGAGATCAAAATCGCGCGGGCACGTGAGGTCGCGCTGGAGGCACGCGCACTGGTTCGCCAAGGTCTCTATCCGCGCCTAGGCAGTATTCCGATCGCCCGCGTCACTGCGGTCATGCTGGTCGACGCGGTCCGCCCCATCGAAGCCCGCGGCGCATTGGAACAAGCAGCTCGGGCGCTCCGCTGGGCCAAGGCGATTTGCCGTTATGCGGTGGCGACCGGCCGGCTGTCGAGTAATCCACTTTCCGATGTCCTCGCCTCGGACGTACTCGAACCGCGCAAGACCAAAAGCCATCCGCACCTCACGAGCGGGGAGCTCGGCGATTTTCTGCGCCAGCTACATGATTATCCCGGCCGGCCCGAAACCCGCATCGCGGTGCAGTTGCTCATGCTGACCTTCGTCCGAACGGGCGAATTGCGCGCCGCGCAATGGCACGAATTCGACCTCGAACGCCGTGAGTGGCGGATACCGGCGGCGCGCATGAAGATGCGTGCGCCGCATTTGGTTCCACTGTCGGCGTGCGCCATGACGCTCCTGAAAGAGCTCCGTGAATTCAGTGGCTACTCGGGTTACTTGTTCCCGAATCATGGCAAACATCCTTACATGAGCGAGAACACGATCAACAAGGCGATCGCCAACCTCGGCTACAAAGGGCGCGTAGTCGGCCATGGATTTCGCGCCACGGCTTCCACGATTCTGAACGAATCCGGGCTCTTCAGCCCCGACATCATTGAGCGCCAATTGGCGCACAAGGAACAAAATGAGATCCGGGCCGCGTATCACCGCGCCGAATATCTGGCGGATCGCGCGAAGATGATGCATTGGTGGGCAGACTTTCTCGACGCGAAACACCGGGGCGGCAAAGTCATCGCACTGCGGCGCGGCGCGTGAACCGTGTTCGGGCAACGGCGCGCGATCAAGGCGATCCGAAGGGCCCTCGTCACTGCCGCTTCGCGGGTAGTGACGAGGGCCGAGAACTTAGGCGCCGCAACGATTTTCGGTATATTTTGGACGTGACGGCCAAGTGATCCGTTCACGGCTGGCACAAAACGAACCGGATTTATCCGTGGCCAGGCCGGACTCGTGGCAAAAAAAGCAAGCATCGGTCTGAAAGCTCGCGACAGCGAAAGCTGTCGACCGAGTAGTGTTGATTTGGCGTTCGGGAGCGAATTTGACAGGACAATTCCAGAATCGAAATAAGCAAGAAACTGCCGCCCTGGGCCTTCCAACAAACAAAGAGAAACCGCCCGAAGACGGTTTTAGGTGGTAAGCGGTTTAAAAAATTCTTAAGCGGCGATGCGACGTCGCACTAACCCTAACCCACCAAACGCAGAGCCGAGCAGCCAGACCGCAGCGGGTATTGGGACAGCGGAAATCGCCGAAACCTGAAGTTTAACGTCGTGCAGATCGTAGATAGCAGTGAAACTGACGCCGTTAAAGGCGGAGGCATCGATATTCGCAAATGTGCCCGTCCTCGTACCAGAGAATAGCGCGACGATGAAGCTATCATTAAGACTCGGCGTAAAATTACTGAGCGAACCGACTTTGATTGTGCCACCAAAATTTGCGTTGCCCTGGATATTTAGTACGTCGGTTGAATTTAGCGACGCTAACTGCACGTCCAACGTGCCGCTAGTCTGGGTGTAATTGCCATCGACGGTTAGGGTTCCGACGGCTTGCGCACCGGGTCGTAAGATCCCATCGTTAACTAGCGTCGTGCCTTGCACACCTAGCGTTCCGACGCCTTGCATGATCCCTTGAGCTCCATTGGTGAACCCGATGTTCGCGCCCGTGAATCGAGTACTAGTTGCCACGTCGACGATACCGCCGTTCGTAAATGCCGTTTCGATCTGAACGGTTCCACCCTGGACATCGACCGTGCCGGTATTGACGAAGTTGGTCCGCACGGTGGTGGTGAATGCGCCCTGCTTATTGAAGGTGCCGGCGTTGGTGAAGGTGGCGC
>JAYUEZ010000152.1:0-6170 GCA_043738965.1 Gammaproteobacteria bacterium | reverse complement strand
TTTGAGATGGCTGGGAATCGCGATCGTGAGCTGAAGTTGGGCGCTTTCATGCGCCCCGTCAGCATCCACACCAGCGCTTGGCGTTATCCCGGCGCGTTTCCCGATGCGAATTTCAACTTCGCGCACTACAAGCGCTTCGCCCAGACGCTCGAGCGGGGGTTGTTCGATGCCTTTTTCATGGCCGATCACTTGGCGTTGCTCAACATGCCCGCCGCCGTCCTTAAACGCAGCGCCACCGTCACTTCATTCGATCCCCTCACGTTATTACCGGCGCTAGCCGCGGTCACCGAACATTTGGGCTTGATTGCGACGGCGTCGACTTCATATAACGATCCGTACCATGTCGCGCGCAAATTCGCGTCGCTCGATCACTTGAGCGGTGGGCGCGCGGGGTGGAACGTGGTCACGTCGGCGAATCCGCACGAGGCGATGAACTTCGGCCGCGACGAACATCTCGATCATGCGGAGCGCTATCGTCGTGCGCGTGAGTTCTACGAAGTCGTGACCGGTTTGTGGGATAGTTGGGCCGACGACGCTTTCGTGCGTGATGTGGAAGCCGGCGTGTATTTTAATCCCGAGCGCCTCCATGTGCTCAATCACCAGGGCACGTATTTTAAAGTGCGCGGACCGCTCAACGTCGCGCGACCGGTGCAAGGCTGGCCGGTCATTGTCCAAGCCGGCGCCTCGGAAGACGGTCGACAACTCGCCGCCGAAACCGCCGAGGCGGTGTTCTCGGCGCATCACACACTCGACTTGGCGCGCGAGTTCTACGCGGATGTGAAAGGACGGATGGTGAAACTCGGGCGCGATCCCGCGCATTTGAAAATTCTGCCCGGCGCGTTCGTCGTGATCGGCGAGACCGTCGCCGCGGCGCGCGCGAAGCAACAACATCTCGATAGCCTGGTGCATCCGGATAGCGGGATCTCGTCGCTCTCGATTTTGTTGGGACATAACGTCGCCGGCTATGATCTCGACGGCCTGCTACCGGAGATCCCGGAGACCAATGCCAGCAAAAGCTCGCGCGAGAAAATCATCGAACGCGCGCGCCAGGAGCATCTGACCATCCGGCAATTGGCGCAATGGATCGGCGGCAGTTTCGGTACGCTCGAAATCGTCGGTACGCCACAAACCATCGTCGATGAGATGGAAGCGTGGCTGCTTGGCGATGCCTGCGACGGCTTCAACATCATGTTTCCGTTTTTGCCCGCTGGCCTCGATGATTTCGTGAATCTGGTGGTACCCGAACTTCAGCGCCGCGGTATCTATCGCCGCCGCTATGAAGGGGCAACCTTGCGTGAGAATTTAGGACTGCCGCGGCCTCGCAATCAGTTCTTCTCGTAACGGCCTATCGAAGCCACGACCCTTTCGATCCCGCGTGAATTAATCAAGAATTGACTGGAGGATGTATGACTCGACCCCCGCATCGACAGACTCGTTTGATTATTATCGGCGCCGGATCAGCCGGCCTTTGCATGGCGATTCACCTCAAGCGCGCCGGCATCAACGAGTTCGTGATTCTGGAGAAATCGAACGGCATTGGGGGCACCTGGTGGCACAACTCCTATCCCGGCGCGGAGTGCGACGTGCAGTCGCATCTGTATTCGTTTTCGTTCGAACCCAAACTCGATTGGTCGCGACCGTTCGCGGGCCAAGCGGAAATCCTGACGTACCTAAATCACTGTGCCGACAAGTACCAAGTGCGAGCCCACATCGAGCTCAATACCGCCGTCGCGTCGGTAACGTGGCGGGAGGATAAAGAACGATGGCAAGTTGTCACCAAGGGCGGTGAGGCGCTCGAAGCGCAGGCCGTCGTCAGCGCGCTCGGCATGTTCAACGATCTCGTGTGGCCCGCCATTCCTGGCATCGAAGAATTCAAGGGCACGACTTTCCATTCAGCGCGTTGGAATCACCAGCATGATCTAACGGGCAAACGCGTTGGCGTGGTCGGGATCGCCGCGAGCGCGATTCAATTCGTGCCGGAGATTGCGCCGCTTGCGGCCCGCCTGCACCTGTATCAACGCACGGCGAATTGGGTGGTGCCGAAGGACAACACACCGTACACACCAGCCGAGTTACAAAGCTTTCGCGACCATCCGGCACTGGTCGAAGAAAGCCGGGCCAAGACCTATGCGATATGGAATACGCTGTGCACCTTTCAGGATAAGGCGGTGCTCGCCGATATCGAAGCTTCGGGGCTTGAACGACTCGCGGTGGTGAAAGATCCCGCGGTGCGGCGCAAACTCACGCCCAATCATCCTTTCGGTTGCCGGCGACCGTTGTTCTCCGACGTGTATTACCCGACTTTCAATCGCGACAATGTCGAATTGATTACCGAGAACATCGAATGCATTACCGCGACTGGTATCGTCACCAACAATGGCGAAGCGCGCGAACTCGACACCATTGTTTATTCCACCGGCTTTAAGACCACGCAGTATTTGGCGGCGATCGACGTCACGGGTCGTCGCGGCCAGCGCATTAGCGACGCGTGGAGCGACGGGGCGCAAGCGTATTTGGGGATCACGACGGCGGGCTTCCCGAATCTCTTCATGCTCTACGGGCCGAATACCAATCAGGGCTGCATCCTAGTCATGATCGAGCGCCAGGTGGAATACATCATCCGTCAACTGCAACGCATGGATGCGGAGCGCTTGGCGTGGATCGATGTGCGGCCAGAGGTGATGGCGAAATTTAATGCACAGTTGCAGGCCGAAGTGAGTAAAGTGGCGGTTTGGCAGGCCGCGTGCGGCGGCGATTTTTACTACCGCTCGCAATCTGGCCGCTTCGTCACCAATTGGCCGGGAGACATGGATGATTTCAAAGCGCGCACCCGGCAGCGTGACACGGAAGCGTTTGAAATCGCGCACGCGACATAGCGGAAACGGTATACCAATCCGGGAGGACGTCATGGCTGCTGTACGATATTTAAATCCAGGCAATCTGCCAAAGCCGGGGCAGTACTCGCATATCGCGCGGACCGCGGCGACTGAACTGCTGTTCATCGCCGGACAGGTGGCGAATGGTCTTGATGGGGCCATTGTCAGTCTGGATTTCGACGCGCAGTGCACACAGGTGTTCGCCAACATCGGCGCCGCGCTCCAGTCGCAAGGGGCTCTGTGGCGCGACATCGTGCAGTTCACCACCTATCTCGTCGACAGCGCCGATCTTGTCAAACTGCGCGAATTTCGCAGCCGTGAATTCCCGAAGCTCTTTCCCGAGGGTAACTATCCGCCTAACACCCTGCTAATTGTCAGCGCGCTCGCCCACCCGGATTATCGTCTTGAAGTGCAGGTTGTCGCGGCGCTTTAAAAAATTCGCGTGCGACTAGGCGCGGCGGGCCGCTGTGAGCTGGGCGTTATAATCTTGGCGCCTCTGCGCCAAAGTCTGCGCGGTAAGCGGCCGCTTATTTACCGTTATTGGTGTAACAACGCGACTGGCCGGTAAAACTCATATCGACCACGGCATGACCGCTGCCCATATTCTTCTTGTCCATCACCCACGATTTTTTAAAGACCTTTTCAATCGGGGAATCCGCCGGTGTCGCGCCCAGCGGCAGCGCCTTTTTCGCGCACAGTTCGCCCCAGGTGGCGATGGTCTCATGCATTTTGAGCATGACTTCGATGGTCTCGCCGTTGGCGGCACAATGAAAATCAAAAGACGGCATGGTGTTATACCTAACGTTGAATCGACCTGATTATTTTAGATGCGTATCGCGCGGGTCAAGTTCCGCCTGCTTAATCTACGACGCTGCCGGCTAAGTTCTGTCGGCGACGGCTTTGGTTCAATGACCACCCGTGGCTTTCTTATTTGGCGGACGCTTAACTCGAGTTAGCAGTGAAACATAGCTGATTCCGGGCCGATTGTC
The DNA here is from genome assembly GCA_043738965.1 of Gammaproteobacteria bacterium. Lineage (GTDB taxonomy): Bacteria > Pseudomonadota > Gammaproteobacteria > CAIKBL01. Next base: position 2,305 of record JAYUEZ010000152.1, on the reverse strand, counting down.
GGTGGTCGTCATCAAACCGGCCGCGCGCCACGCCTCGAACCCGCCCATTAATACCGCCACGTTTAGATATCCGGCGCTGACCAAGGCTTCTGCCGCCGCCGCGCCGCGCGGACCCGCCTGACAACCCACGATGACTTCGGCGTCTTTCGGATAAAGGGCTTCAATAACCAGCTGGAAACTCGCATTTAAGAGGATTTCCCGGGTGGTCGGATGAATAAAGGACCACGGCACGTTGACGGCGTTCCCTTTCGGTCGACCCTTGGCGAATTCGGCGACAGTCCGTACATCGACGTACAGCGCGGGAGGCGTTGCGGCCAGACGGCTCTGCACCTCGGTTGGAGTTAGGGTCTGCATGGCCGCCGGTCTTTAAAACTCGCGCGTTCGCGGCGGAATAATCCGGCAGCGTTCACGGCCGGCGGCGGGCGGTATTTGCAGTAAGTGGTAACGCAGTCCCGCTGGTGCGTCCTCGGATCGTAGCTCTTCGATATGGTGGTGCAAGATGGTGCCGTTAGGGCTCAACGCGAACACACAATCGAGTACACGACGGGCCGGCAATTCACCGTGGGCCGGGTGAATAAGATAGGTGCGTGGTTTTGAATCGGCCATGGGCTTGCAACCGTTGAGTCGCGCTATTGTCGGCGGAGCCGAACGGCTTGCCCATCCCCGTGTGCCCGCCGCGAGTAAGACAATTCCCTTGACAGGAACGGTAGAAGCGGATTAATTGCAATGCGCTAGTAGCGAGGCCGTGCGGATGTCCAACTTGCCCCAGAAAGAACTCGTCACCGGTGTGACCTGGTACGCCGCGGGCGAGGAGATCCCGGACGTCGATCAGAAACTCTATGCGCTTCAGAATCAGTGCACCGATTGCAATGTTTGCGAGGTGGCGTGCTCGTTGATTCACTCTCCCGTCGGCGAACTTAACCCCTTGTTGTCACGGGTCCGGATCAACCATGCGCCGTCGGTGAATTCACGTAAAGCAGTGCATGATTTCGGGTTCGCGGCGGCCATTTGTCATCATTGCGGGAACCCGCCACCGTGCGCCGAAGTGTGCCCCACCGACGCCTTTTATTACGATCCAAAAACCTTCGCCGCGATCATCGCGCAAGACAAATGCGTGCAGTGCATGGAGTGCGTGCCGGCCTGTCCGTTCGACGTGGTGTTCGTCGCGCCGGATGGCGAACTCTTGAAATGCGATCTGTGTGGTGGCGAACCCGCCTGTGTCAAAGCGTGCGCGACCCGCCCGGAAATGAACAACGCCGGCAAACAATACTCGCGCGCCGCGGTGTTGTTTTATGAAGATACCAAAACCTTTCGTGGCATCGTGCAATCGACACCCGAAAAGCGCGACGAAGTGGGCATCATGCAAGCCATGCTCGAACGCGGCGAAATTTCGAGCGCGGCTTAATTGTCCGAGCGCTAAGGAGCTGACCATGGAAAGTCGTCTACTGCGAGTCAATTTGACCACCGGCGAGATGCGAGATGAGGTTTTGCCGCATGCATTGTTCGAGCGGTGGATTGGAGGCTCTGGCGTCAATAACTGGATCCTGTGGGAGCACTTTTTAACCCACGATATAGATTGCGATCCACGCGGCCCGGACAACATCTTTGTTTTCGGCGTGGGTCCTCTGGCCGGCACTGGCGCAGGCAGCGGCGTGAAGGGCCGGATTACGTTCAAGAGCCCGTGCTACGGTATCTTCGGCGATTCCGCCGCCGGCGGTAAATTTCCGTACATGGTACGTTTCGCGGGTTACGATCACATTGCCATCACCGGCAAGGCGCCAGCGCCGGTCTATCTCTATATTTGCGACGGCAACGCGGTGATTTGCGACGCGCGGCATTTGTGGGGTAAGAACTCCACCGAAACGCATGACATGCTCCGCCGCGAACTCGGCGACTATCCGTCGGCGGCACACACGTTAACGATTGGTCTCGCGGGTGAAAATCAAGCGGGGATCGCGTCGGTGGTCTCCGATGCCTCGCGCATTCACGCCCGTGGCGGCGGCGGGGCGGTACTAGGCTCGAAGAATCTGAAAGCGATTGCGGTGCAGGGCAGCGGTGGCATCAAGATCCATAACCCTCCCGGACTGCTCAAATGGTCGGATGACTTTCGCCAAAAGATCGATTCGAACGAAGCCATCTACGGTTTCAAACGACGTGGCACCTTGGGCGCCGTTGAAATGTATCAACATATCGGCGGCCATTTCTGGCGCAACAACCAGGGCTGTTTGTTTCGTGGCGAGGAAGTGCGTTCCGATAACTGGGTTAAGAAATATCACAAATATTCCGAGGTATGTTCGGCTGATTG
>JAYUEZ010000151.1:0-2335 GCA_043738965.1 Gammaproteobacteria bacterium | reverse complement strand
CGTCGCGCGGACGAAGTTCAAACTCAGTGTCGCTAGGCACGCGAAGCCTCGGGAAATAAAAACCGAATCGCTTGCAGACCGTCAACAAGTTGCTCGATTTGTTGCGCGGTATGAGCAGCGCTGAGACAGATCCTTAAGCGTGCGGTACCGATCGGGACCGTGGGTGGACGTACGGCTCGAACATACAGACCACGCTCGCGCAAAGCCACGGCGGCAGCCAGTGCCGCGTTCGATTCCCCTAGCACGAACGGTTGAATGGGTGTGTTGCTCGTCGGAACCGGCAGTCCGACACTGTGAAGACCTGCTTTGAACAACTTGATATTGGCGAACAGCTGCGCGCGAAGCGACGATTCTCGCGTGGCTAGCCGTAGCGCGCACGACGTCGTCCACGCGAGGGCCGGCGGGAGCGCGGTGTCATAGATAAACGTGCGCGCGCTTTGGATCAACGTTTCAATAACAACCGCTGGACCAAGAACGGCGGCACCGACGGTGCCAAGCGCCTTGCCGAAGGTCACCGTTTGAATTGGCACCGCACGCGGATTAAGTCCGAAGGAGGCTGCGGTGCCAGCGCCGTTGCCAAGTACGCCAAAGCCGTGGGCATCATCGCAAATTAAAACGGCGTCGTGGCTTGCAGCGAGTTCGGCCAATTGTGGTAACGGAGCGAGATCGCCGTCCATGCTGAACACGCCGTCGGTCACAATCCACGCGGGATGCGCGCGATCAGCGAGACGGTCGGCTAGCTCGAGGGGATCTGCGTGGCGGTACCGAACATGTTTGGCGCCGGCGAGGCAAATGGCGTCGATTAACGATGCGTGATTGAGACGATCGTGGAACACACAGTCGTGACGGCCCACTAGGCCGCCAATGACACCGAGATTGGCGAGATAGCCAGACGAAAACAATAGGGCGCGTTCATACCCCAAATAATTCGCCAATTCGACTTCCAAGACGTGATGTGCTTCCGAGTAACCGGAGAGTAGCGCCGCCGCACCGGCGCCAACACCAAATTTTTCTACCCCTTGGACTAACGCGGCTTTGAGTGCCGGGTGATTTGCGAGGCCAAGGTAATCATTGCTGCAAAAATTGATGAATTGACGATCGTCAAATTGGCGAATCGGTCCTTGAGCGGCGGCGCCCACCTCCAAGGTTCGCACTAGATTAGCCGTGCGCAACACGCCTAAATTTTCTGCCAGGCGCGCAAACACAGAGGTCACGACATCAATCGGCCGAAGTAGGCACCAGACCGAGCTTGGAAAACAATTGGCGATCGTTTTCGGTCAGCGGATTCGAAGTGGTCAGCAGTTGCTCGCCATAAAAAATCGAATTGGCGCCAGCAAAAAAACACAGTGCTTGTGCTTCTTCGTTCATTGATTGGCGGCCTGCTGACAACCGCACATACGCTCGCGGCATCATGATTCGCGCGGTAGCGACAGTGCGAATCATGTCGAAAGAATCGATTTGCGCTTGGCTCGCAAGGGGCGTCCCCTCGACGCGCACTAACATATTAATCGGCACGCTTTCCGGCGGCTCCGGTAGATTCGCAAGCTCGCATAACAACGCGGCGCGGTCGGTAGTTGACTCACCCAGGCCGATGATGCCACCACAACAAACCTTGATATTCGCGTCGCGCACCGCGGCGAGCGTATCGAGACGATCTTGATACGTTCGCGTGGAAATAATCTGGCCATAGAATTCAGGCGAGGTATCGAGATTATGATTGTAGTAATCAAGGCCTGCGCGTTTTAGACGCTCAGCTTGCGCGGGTCGTAACATGCCGAGGGTCACGCAACTTTCTAGCCCGAGGTTTTTGACCGCTTCGATCAGTGGGATCACGTGGTCGAGGTCGCGGTCTTTTGGCGAACGCCAAGCCGCGCCCATGCAAAAGCGGGACGCCCCCGCTTCCTTCGCTTGTTTCGCGGCGCTTATAACCACATCCAACGATAACAGTTCGCTCGCTTCGACGCCGGTGTTGTAACGGACGCTTTGCGGGCAATACGCGCAATCTTCTGGGCAACCCCCAGTTTTTATATTGAGCAGGGTACTGAGCTGAATGGCATTCGCATCGAAATGGGTTCGGTGGGTACTATGCGCCTGGTATAAAAGGTCCATTAGCGGCTTCGACAGCAGGGCTTCGGTATTCTCGACCGACCAGATAGGCGCCATTTCCGACGGGGTTGAAGACTGGGCTTGGGTTCTCGTCGCCGTTAACATAACGTTCAATGCTCTCTAAGGGCGATGACAAGGATGTCAACGCAATGACTACGTGCTTTCAACTCCCGTCAACATTATCCGACGCGACAAAGCTTAACAACTGTCGCATCAATCGCCGCGAGTC
>JAYUEZ010000150.1:0-2339 GCA_043738965.1 Gammaproteobacteria bacterium | reverse complement strand
ACCTTTCCGCAGTTCATGGATGCGGCTGCGGCGCGGCGGCCGGCGCTGAATCTCGGCTTCTTGGCGCCGCTCACGCCGTTTCGTCACTACGTCATGGGCGAAGCCTCGATGGAGCGCGCCGCGACCGCGGAGGAAACGCGTGGCATTAGCGCTCTGCTGGCTGAGGCGATGGATGCGGGCGCGTTTGGTTTTTCCAGCACCATTTTGAATCAGCACATGGGGTTCGGCGGGCGGCCGCTGGCGTGTCGCAACGCGAGCCCAGCGGAATACACCGCCTACTCCAACGTACTCAAGCGGAAGAACAAGGGCGCCATCGAAGTCGCGCTCACACGCCAGATCGCCGTGCTGGAAGACGACGGGTACGAATTGTTGGATTTGTTATTGGCGCAAAGCGATCGGCCCGTCACCTTCATCGCGATGTTTGACCGCGACGATATTTCCGAAGCGGTGCGCGACACCTTGCGCAAGGCCGCGCCGCTGATCAAGCGCGGCGCGCGCCCGCAGACTTCGCCGCTGCCGCTCACGCGCGAAGTCAATATGCACAATCCGTTTTCCTTCGCACCGTTTCCATCTTGGTGCCGGGTGTTCGCCGATCAATCGAAAGCGGCGCAGACCGCCGTCTATGGCGACCGCGCCTTTCGCGATCAGTTTCGCGAGGATCTAAAGAAACCACAGACCTTCGGCAACTGGTCGCGAGTTCGCGTGCATGAAGTGCGTTCATCGGAATTAAAACAGTTCGAGGGCCAGACCATCGCCGATATTGCCAAGGCGCAAGGAAAAGACGGCGTCGACGCGTTCCTTGATTTGACGCTGCAGGATGATCTGGAAATCGAGTTCACGCTTTCGACTTTCAATCATCGTGTCGATCGCATGAAAGAAATCCTCGCCAATCCCGATATTCTCATCGGTTTAGGTGACGGCGGCGCGCACGTCGACATGCTGTGCGATTCCGGCTATCCCACCTATCTTCTCGGCACGTGGGTACGCGAGCAGCAGGTGCTTACGCTGGAGGAGGGGGTGCGAAGACTCACCAGCGATCCCGCGGATTTCTACGGCATCAAAGATCGCGGACGCCTGAAGCTAGGCCTGGCCGCCGACATCGCCATTTTCGATCCGCACAGCGTCGGCTCCGGTAATCGCGGCGAGCGACGCTATGACCTCCCCGGCGGCGCCAAGCGCATGGTCATGCCATCGCGCGGCATGCTCTACACGATCGTCAATGGCGAATGCGTGTTCGCCAACGGCAGTCTAACGGAGGCGAAGGCCGGGCAAGTATTGCGTTCGTAAGTCCGCAAGTTTTGCAACCGATCAGGGGTGCGGTCCCCACGGCGCTGCCGTGAGCAGCTTGACCTCTTGCGTCACCACGAGCGGACGGAACTTCACAGCGAATCCCTCGATAAAATCCTTGTTGGCGAACAGCGAAGCCCAGTGGGCGCGGCGCTCGACATCGTCGTTGAATTTCCACATATGGACCAGTTGATTGATCGTTCCGGTGTCGGCTTGGAAGTAACCGACGAGCTTGGCGTCGAAGCCTCCCTTTTGCAGTGCCGGATAACCGAACTCCGAATAGAGCTTCACCGCCTCGCCCATCTTGCCGACATAAAGTGTGTAGGTTCGCAATTCATAAACTGCCATGGTGTTCCTCCTGTGCAATTGATCGGTATTTTAGCTGACCCTGACGACCAGTCTGTTGTTAGCGACGCGCCATTCCATGTTAACTGATTAACGCACCGCGGTAGATTTACTTTGGCGGGTCGTACTCGGCCAGCAATGCCTGCGCGCTCTCCACCAAGTCTTTGCCGTTCAGACCGCGTTCATCGAGTTCCTTGATCCTAGCCTCGATGGTGCTTTGCGCGCATTGTTGACCTGCGGCTGTCGTACCACCCCCACTAGCATCAAGAATCTTGCCGAGCCACGCCGAGGTCTCAGCGCCACTGTTCGCGCTAATCAACTTTTTAAGCTCATCCGATAGACTCTTGTAGGCAGCAGAATTCATCGCAAATATAAATGCGTCCGAAAGGAGACTTGCTTTTTCATTAGACTCAACTGTGGATACCTGAACGGCGAGTAAGCGCACGCCCGCGAACTCTTTCTTTGCCAGGTCGTTCGCTTGCACGTATTCCCACAACGCCCGGCTCGATCCTTGCGCGCTGTGGGTCACGAACGGCAAATTGAACACCTCGAAGGCCGGGAACCGCCCAGCGGGATTCCCGACAGCGGTCCAAACGATGTCTGCCGCCCGATCCCTCACTTGATCGTAGAGTTGTGACGGATCCCCTCCGATCTGCGTGGCCGGAAAGACCTGAAACCGTAGGAGGCCATGGGATTCATTCTCCATT
>JAYUEZ010000149.1:0-2342 GCA_043738965.1 Gammaproteobacteria bacterium | reverse complement strand
CGCCACGCCCGCCCGTTAACGCTTTCACTTGCTCGCGGAACTCACCGTTGGCGTCGAGCTTAATGAGATGATCGGCGCCCTTGGCGGCAGCCACCGCGAGCTTTTCATCGGTCGATGCCGTCGCGATCACCCGCGCGCCCAGATGTTTGCCGAGTTCGACGGCAGCCAAGCCCACTCCACCACTCGCGCCGTGCACCAGCAAGGTTTCTCCCGCAGCGAGCGCGCCGCGCGACACCAACGCGACGTAGGCCGTTTTATACGCGGTTAAAAAGCTAGCGCCTTGAGCATCATCAAAAGTTCGCGGCAGCGGCAAGCAATGGACTTCGGCCACAACCAGACATTTGGCATGTGCGCCATGACGCACGGCGGCGATCACGCGGTCGCCACGCTTGAAACGCGTGACCGCAGCGCCTACTTCGCGAACCACGCCGCTGCATTCGCTGCCCGGCGTAAAGGGTAATGAGGGTTTTAGTTGATAAAGGCCTTGGACCATCAACATCTCGTGAAAAGCCACCGCCGCGGCGTGGACATCGAGCAAAATCTCATTCGGTGCGAGCGCGGGCTCCGGGATTTCTTCAATCGTGAGCGCGTGGTAGTCGCCGAAGTGATGGCAGCGGTAAGCGCGAAAAAATTGAAGTGGGTTCATGGCTTTGAGTATACGAAATAATCGACCCTGCCTTGCGTATACTGACGCTTTGTTACCCGGAGGGGATCAATGACACCACTAGCTGACCGCGCCAACGCGGTTGCTGCGCTTCTCAAGGCGCGCAAGCAAACCGTCGCGGTGGCGGAATCATCAACCGGCGGTCTCCTCTCCGCGAGTTTGCTCGCCGTGCCCGGCGCCTCTGCGTATTACCTGGGCGGCACCGTGATCTACACCCTCAAGGCGCGAAACGAGTTCCTCGGTCTTACTAAGGATCAACTGAAGGTGCAGATCCCACTCAGTGAGGCCTATGTCGCGCTCTGCGCGCGCACTATTCGCGACAAACTCGGCGCCACCTGGGGCATCGCGGAACTTGGCGCGACCGGTCCAAGCGGTACCCAATATGGCCATCCGCCCGGGATCTGCGTACTCGCGGTTGAAGGCCCGGTCGCGCTGACCTTTCGCATCGAGAATGGACGTGCCGATCGCGAAGGCAATATGTGGGAATTCACGACAGCGGCGTTGACGCTACTCGAGCGCGCACTCACGCAAACGTGACGGCCTGGTCCACTGTAAGCGAGGTCCTGCGCCACCGAAATTTTGCACGCTATGCGGCGGCACGCTTCTTGGCCACCTTGTCGTGGCAGATGCTAGCAGTCGCGGTGGGCTGGCAGACCTACGCCGTCACCCAGGATCCGCTCGCGCTCGGGCTGGTTGGGCTGGTGCAATTCCTGCCGTTCCTGCTGTTGGTGATCCCAGCGGGTCAGATCGCGGATCTAGCGGATCGCCGATGGGTGCTGATCGGCGCTTACGCGTTGGAGGTGGTGAGCGCCGCCACCCTGCTGTGGTTCACCGTGAGTGGTTTGCGCGTGGCGTGGCCCATCTTTGTGGCGATGGGATTCTTCGGCGCCGGCCGCGCATTCTGGATGCCGACCGGCCAAGCGATGACCCCAAACCTCGTGCCCCCCGAGATTTTTCCGCGCGCCATCGCGCTCAATTCCACGCTGTATCAAATTGCTGGCGTTAGCGGCCCGACGCTTGGCGGGGTGCTTTATTTGCTGGGTCCGACGGCGGTCTACGGCAGCTCGGCCGGGTTGCTGTGCATTTCCACGGTGCTGATCTCTCTAATGGACCCCGTAAAGACCGAGCGCGCCATACGCTGGCAATGGCGCGATACCTTGGATGGACTACGCTTCGTCTTCCGTCAACGGATTGTGCTCGGTGCGATATCGCTCGATCTGTTCGCGGTGCTGTTCGGCGGCGCCACGGCGTTATTACCCATTTTCGCCGCCGATGTGCTGCACGTGGGACCCGTCGGGCTCGGCGCCTTGCGCACGGCGCCCGGCGTCGGCGCGGTGCTAACCGCCGGGCTCCTCGCCTTGCATCCGCTCACCCGCCACATCGGGCGCTGGATGTTTGGGGGGGTTGCGGTATTCGGCCTCGCGACCCTGGTGTTCGGCGCGTCAAGCAGTTTTTGGGTGTCGCTGGTGGCTTTGATGGCGCTCGGTGCCGGCGACATGGTCAGTATTTATATTCGTCATATGCTCGTTCAGTTGGAGACGCCAGATACCATTCGCGGACGGGTTAGTGCCGTGAACTCGATCTTCATTGGCTCGTCGAACGAACTCGGCGAATTTGAATCCGGTCTTACCGCCAAATGGTTAGGATTGATTCCAGCCGTGATCCTGGGCGGGGTCAT
>JAYUEZ010000148.1:0-6216 GCA_043738965.1 Gammaproteobacteria bacterium | reverse complement strand
GCGTCGCCGCCATCACACCATCTCCTCGCCACCAGCGCCGCCCAGACTGATTTGTCCTTCTTCGGCGAGCCGTCGCGCGATGACGATAATTTCTTTCTGCGCGCCTTCGACCTCGGACAATTTGACCGGCCCCCGATTCTCCAAATCATCGCGCAACATGTCGCCCGCGCGCTGCGACATATTCTTGAAGATTTTGCTCTTGATCGGATCGTCCGCGCCTTTGAGCGCGAGCACTAGGTTCTCCGACGAGACTTCGCGCAGCAAGGTTTGGATGCCGCGATCGTCGACATCCGCCAAATTATCGAACGTAAACATCAGATCCTGAATTTTCCCGGCGAGCTCGGCGTCGGACTCGCCGATAGTCTCCGAAATCTTCGCTTCGATACCGCGCTCGACGAAATTTAAAATATTGGCGGCGCACTTAATGCCACCGAGACCCGCGGTGGCCCCCCCTGATCCGCCGCGCATCTGCGCCTCGAGCATCTCATTCAATTCGTTCATCGCCGCTGGTTGCACGCCCTCCATCGCGGCTACCCGCATGGTGAGATCGGCACGCGTATTCTCGGGCAACAATGACAACACCTGCGCCGCATGGTCGCTGTCGAGATACGACAACACAATCGCGATGATTTGCGGGTGTTCGAACCGCACCAATTCAACCACGCTGCGCGGGTCCATCCATTTCAATGATTCCAAGCCCTTGGTATTACCACCCGTCAAGATGCGGTTGATCATGCCCTTGGCCTTATCTTCACCTAAGGCATCGTTCAAGACTTTGCGGATATAGTCATCGTTACCAATGCCAAGCGCGGTCTGCTTTTGAATTTCGACGATAAATTGGTCGACTGAAATCTTGACCATCTCGCGCGAGACATTCTGCATCGCGGCCATGGCGACGCCGATTTTCTGCACTTCGCGTGGCCCAAGATGCTTGATGATCTGGGCGGCGGTGGTTTCGCCTAACGTCATCAAAAAGATCGCGGCTTTGTCGGGGCCGGTTAATTGTTTTGCCTCGTCAGCCACGATCAATCTCCCACCCAGGCTTTCACTACTTGAGCCGCGACACGCGGATCTTGGGTGACGATTTGCTTAACCTGGTCGAGATTGTCGTTGGTGCCTCCGGCTCCAGTGAGCGCGGCATTGGCCGTGGCACTGGGCAAGGCCCGCATCCCGCCCGGCGCCGTCGCGCCATCGGCGCCGGGCAGCGCGAGCGTGTTGCCGCCGTCGCGCCCAAGCGCACCGGCCGGGGTGGGCCGCACCAGCATCGATTTGATCATGGGCTTCAGCACGCCAAAGACCAAGAATAGGACGAACAGGCCGCCGAGCACTTGTTTGCCAACGTCCCACACCCACGGCTGTTTCCATACGGGTAGTTCGGGTAGCGCTTCCGGAATGGGTGGAGTGATGAAATCCGCGCTGGTGACACTCACCGTGTCGCCACGCGTCGCGTCAAAACCAATCGCTTCCTTAACCAATTGCGTCATGCGTTCGATTTGTTCGGGCGCGAGCGCAGCTGGCTTTTCACCCTTCGCTTTCTTGTCCTTCTTCGCCTTAGCCGCATCAGCTACCGGAGCCGTCGGATTGCGCACCACTACCGCAACCGATAAGCGCCGGATGGCTCCGAGCGACGGCTTGGTATGACTGATGGTGCGATCGAGTTCGTAATTGCGCGTGGTCTGCGAGCGCTTGCTGGTGGGTGAGCTCGTTTTCTCGGCTGCTTGCGCGGGATTCGCTGCGCCCGGGGTAGTCGCGGCGTTAGCGGCCGCCGTTTGCTCCGGGGCGCTCGCCGCGCCGGCGGGTGAATTCGACAACGCACCGGGCACGCCGCCGGGCCCATCACCAGCATGTTGTTCTTCGAGCAGTTTTTCGCTGCGAATCGCGGGCAGATCGGGATTAAAACTCTCACGCGTCTGCTCGGTCGCGGTGAAATCGAGATCAGCAGTCACTTGCGCGCGCACGCCGTCGAGTCCGACGAAGGGCGTTAAAATAGCTTCGATCCGCTCGCCCAACGACTGCTCTAGACGCCGCGAATAATCGAAGCGCTGAGCAGTGACCGCCATGACATTATCGCCAGGCGTTTCGGTGAGCAGATTGCCGCGACTATCGACCACCGTGACGCGCGCGGCCGGTAAGTTAGGCACGCTCGCCGAGACCAGCTGCGTGATCGCACTAACCTGTCCCGGGGTCAACGAATGTCCTGCATAGAGATCCAAAATTACCGACGCGCTGGGATCGCGTCGCTGCCGTGCAAAAACCGATTCCGCCGGCACCGCGAGATGAACGCGCGCGCCACGCACGTTGTCGATGCGGGCAATCGAACGCGAGAGCTCGCCCTCGACGGCTTGCTGGTAGCGCGCCTTCTCGAGAAATTGACTGGTACCGAAAGAAGCTTTTTCGTCCATTATTTCGAAACCGCGGGCGCCGCCCTTGGGCAAGCCGGCCGCCGCCAACTTCATGCGCGCCTCGTCGAGCTTGGCCGACTCGACCATGACTGCACCGTTACCGGCCTGGACTTCGAATGGAATTTGCGCGCCCTTCAACGCGTCGGCAATTTGCGTTAAGTCTCGGTCCGAAAGATCGGAATAAAGCATCGCGTAATGTGGTGTGCGCGCCCACATGACCACGTACGCGCCGAGCGCCACGCTCGCCGCGATGAGCAGGAGCACCGCCGCCTGACGCAGGATTGCCATCGGTGAGTTTTGTTCAACAAAGATCGTGGCTTCCGCCATGATTCCGTACTCCTAGTTATTGTTCTGCCGCGTGGTGTCTGGATGCGATCTGGGCGGACCGTATGCAGAATCGTGAGTTAAATCGGCATATTCATCACTTCTTGATACGCTGAAACCAATTTATTGCGCACTTGAGTTATCGCTTGAAACGACACATTGGCCTTCTGCGCGGCGATCATGACTTCCGACAAATCGACCTTGGTATCACCGCGTTCGAAGCGCTCCGACAACACGCGCGCTGCTTGCTGCTGTGAATTCACCTCCGACACCGCGGTCTTCAATAGCCCTTGAAAATTCACGCCTGCCGTGGGCGTTGATTCCTGGATCCCATGGGCACGCGCGGCCAGCGCGCGCATTTGGAGTAACAAACCACTTGGATCAATCGTGTTCATGCAAGCCTCCCCATTTTTCTCTATCGATTCCGAACATTAATGCCCGGGAATCGCCATGCCTTGATCACGCATTCGCGCGATTTTGTAACGTAACGTGCGTGGACTTAAGCCCAGTTTTTCGGCCGCGAACTTACGACTCCCCTGCCCTTCCTCCAAGGCGTCCAAAATCAGACGCCGCTCGTGGTCGCGCAAATCGTCGCCCAAGGAGTCAGCGCCCAACTCCTGGTTATCCGCCATGAAGTGCCCTGCAGATTGCGTCATGGTGGTCGCGCCAAACAACAAATCCTCTGGTTCGATGGTCGTGCCGGCATGGACGATGAGCGCCCGCTGCATCACATTATCCAGTTCGCGAACATTGCCCGGCCACGCGTGCACCACTAACGCCTCACGCGTGGCACTGCTGATAATGGGAATCGTGGTGTCGGTCTGCCGCGCAGCGCGCGCCAACAAGAAGCGAGCGAGCGGGACGATATCCGCGCGGCGCTCACGTAGCGGTGGTATATGCAAGGGAAATACGTTGAGACGATAGTAAAGATCTTCGCGAAATCGCCCAGCCCGCACTTCGGCGGCCAGATCGCGATTGGAGGTTGCGATTACTCGCACATCCAAATGAATGATTTCCTGACCGCCCACCCGTTCGACTTGGCGTTCTTGTAATACGCGGAGTAGCTTGGCTTGCAGCGCCAAACTCATTTCCGAGACTTCATCGAGCAACAACGTGCTGCCTTGCGCCTGCTCGAATTTCCCCGGACAGGATTTATACGCGCCGGTGAACGCGCCTTTTTCATGACCGAACAGCACGGCTTCGAGCATGTTGTCCGGAATCGCCGCGCAATTTATCGCGAGCGGCGCGTGTTTGGCGCGGCGCGAATGGCGATGAATCAGCCGGTAAAAAACTTCCTTGCCGACGCCGGATTCGCCGGTAATCGTCACTGATGTATCGGACTGCGCGACGCGCTTCGCGAGTTCAACCACCCGCCGGGTCACGGGATCGTCGGTAATCATCTCGTCAGTAGTCGCCGGCTCTCCGCTCTGTAGCCATTGACCAAGACTGGCGACCAGCACTTCCGCTTCAAAGGGCTTCAACAAGTAGTCGGTCGCGCCCTGTTTCATGGCTTCGATCGCGGTTTGCACCGAGCCATGCGCGGTCATCATCAAAACCGGGAGATCGCGACTGCGGCGTCGAATCTCACGCAACAGCTCCAAGCCATCCATGCCGGTCATTTGGACGTCGCTAATCACCAAGTCAAACGGCGTGGCGTGGAGCGCGCGCAGGCAGGTCTCGCCATCCGGAAAGCCGCGCGCGCAAAAACCCGCGAGCGTGGCAGTATCGACCAGCGCATCGCGCAGATCCGCGTCGTCCTCGACCACCGCGATCATCGATTGACTGCGCTGCATAACGGTTTCGCGCATACAAAGTTCCCTTGACTATTACTGTGATGGGTCGCGCGCCGGCGAGTTAGTGCTGTGCAGCGGCAGACTGAGCACGAAACGCGCCCCGGCGGCGTAATTCGAATCGAGCGTTAAATCACCGCCGTGCGCGCGCGCGACGGCCAGCGCCACGGCCAAGCCGAGTCCGGTGCCTTGTTGGCGGGTGGTGAAAAATGGCTCGAAGATCCGCGCCTGGGCGGCGGCGGGAACGCCAGGCCCATTATCGGTAAACGTACATACGAGATCGGTTTCGCCGAGCGCCGCATCGAGTGTGAGCTGACCTTGCTCCTGCATCGCCGCGCGCGAATTGCTGATGAGATTTAACATGATGCTTACCAGCGCGCTTTGATTGCCGAGCACACGGCCCGCGCCAACGTCGCCCAGGCAACGGAACTCAAATCCGCCGGCGTTCGGCTGCGCCAGCACCGCGGCGGTGAGCTCATCGAGTAAGCACGTGATTAAAATCGGCGAGGCTTCGATCATGCGTCCGCGCGCAAAGGTCAGCATGTTTTCGACCAACTGTTCGAGCCCGCGCATCGCGGCGAGCGCCTTGGTATGGGCGCGCGCGCGTTGTTCCGGACCGAGACCAGTCCGGCTGGCATTACCAATATGCAATAGCGCTGTCGCCAATGGCGTGCGCACTTGATGAGCGAGCGTCGCGGCAAGTTCTGACGTCGCCGACAATCGACGGTGGTGGCTTAATTGGTCTTGGAGGATGCGCGTTTCAGTCACCTCCTTGATGAGTAGAATTTGCCCGGGCTCGCCGGCTAATGCCGCCGTCGCGACATTGACCCGCCGGCCGTCGACTAGCGACACATCATGGCCATCGTCCCAGCGCGGCGCGAACGCCCGCGCGACGATTACGGACCACGCCTCACCGATCTGCACCGGGCCTAGCAATTCACTCGCAGTAGGATTGTGTTGACTGACGCGACCTTGCGCATCCAAGACAATGACGCCGCCCGGTAACACGTCAAGTAACGCGGCGAGGCGTTGGGCAAGACGTTGCTTCTCGTGCAGTTCGCGCTCCAAAGCTTGGCGCGAACTCGCCAGTTCGTGAGTGAGTTCAGATACTCGATGCTCGAGACTGGCGTAGAACCTGCCCAGTTGCTCCGAGGTTTCCGTGAATTCCTCGAACGCACTCTGCAGTTGCTCGGGCGCCAGGCGCTCGGGGGCAAGTGGCGCCAGCCTGGCTGGAGGGGATTGCACTAGGGTTTGATTAGTCACGTTACTGGTGCAGCAAGGACTATGCCACGGAATCGATCACCGTCTCGTGGCGTCGTTCAGTGCTATTCGCAATGTGATCTAACTTATTCTGAAGACCCCATTAATAGCGGTTACTCAATAAGTTATTGCGGTAATGATGGAATTTAAACGAGCACTCAGTTTGCGCAATCGAGCCTCGCAGAGGGCCTCGTCGGCGGGCGGAACGCCAGTACCGCGCCCCCTCGGCGTCAAGAGTCCGACGCTTCGTCCTGGCGGTTCAATCCGAGCTTACGCATCTTCTCGACCAGGGTGGTTCGCCCCATTTGCAGCCGTTTCGCGGCGTGCGCTACCACCCAGCTCTCTTCCTCCAAGGCCTGGATGATCAAGTTGGATTCGATCTGCGTCAGGTGTTCCTTGAGATCGAGACCGGCGCGTGGCAAACGCACCCCGGCGGCTTC
>JAYUEZ010000147.1:0-6232 GCA_043738965.1 Gammaproteobacteria bacterium | reverse complement strand
TAGTCTTGCGGATCAGGCGACGAACTTAGGGGAATGGGGGTAATTCGAAAAACAAGAGAACAACTCAAAATAAAGAATACCGCGGTCTGTCTGCCTCACCGGCAGTCCGCCTCAATATCCATGCCGCGACCTCGACGAGGTGGCGGCGATGTTGATCTTGTTTTGGTGATTGGCGAAATGAAGCAATAAAATCGTTAATTGATTTACCTCCTGGTTAAAGAGATACGATAATCTTTTGTTATCGAATACAATAAACTGATGAAACCCAAACGCCCTTCAATTCCCGACTACGCTGCGGCAGCCACAGCATCGAACACCAAGATTGCTTATCAGAAAGATTTAGATCGATTCGCGGCCTGGGGCGGAGGTATTCCAGCGACACCGGTCCAGCTCTGCGATTACTTGAGTCAGCATGCGGCAACGCATAAACCAACGACGTTGACGCGTTGGTTGGCCTCAATCAGCCAAGCGCATTTGTCATTGGGCTTGGAAAGTCCGTGTCGATCGATTGAAGTGCGTCGAACCTTACGGGGCATTAAGCGTGAGCACGGCGCGAAACCACGACGGGTGTCGCCGGCGCTGCGCGATGAGGTGCTGGCGATGGTCAACGCGTTATCGGTTGATTTGGCGGGGGTTCGCAACAAAGCGTTGCTTTTGGTTGGGTTTGCCGGCGCCTTGCGACGCTCGGAACTGGCGAATCTTCGGGTCGAGGCCATCACCTTCGATGTGCGCGGCCTGATTCTAGCGTTAGGTAAAACCAAGACGGATCAAAGCGGCGAGCACGATGAGATTGCGATTCCGTTGGCTAAAGGCAATGCCTGTCCGGTCAAAGCGCTCAAAGTCTGGCTGAAACAATCCAACATCCAAAGCGGCCCGGTCTTTCGGGCGATCAGCAAAGGTGGGAAAGTCAGTGATCGCGCCATGAACCCCCACTCTATCGCACAATTAATTAAAACCTTTGCATTGGCGGCCGGGATGGATCCGGCCGACTATTCGGGGCATTCGCTTCGTGCAGGATTGGCCACCTCCTCCGCCAAGGACGGCAAGCCGTTTCATAAGATCAAAGCGCAAACACGGCATCGTTCGGATGTGACGTTATTAAAATATATCCGCGACGCCGAGCTGTTTGAGGATAATGCCGCGGATTTATTGTGAGTTTATCAGCGCGCTTGGTTTAACCTTGCTGCGGTGGCGCTACGCTGCCGCTTGATTCTCGATCACGCGGATGGCCCGCTCGGTCGAGGCAAAAATAACCGAATCTTCCAGCGCCACCAGCGCGTGAATTTCGCCCGCCCCCGTGTATAAATAATCACCGGCCGATAACACATTGCCGCCGATATCTACTTTGCCCGACAGGACGTAAGCATGTTCGGCACCCTCGTGGGTATGCATCGGCCCACGCGCTCCGGCTTTCATGCGCACGATCGAGGTCCGGCCTTCCAGTTTATTTAAATGCAAAATCGCCCGCTCGGCATCGGGATAGCCGGCGGAAATCCATTGGTTTTCATGGCCACGTTTAACGATCATGACATTCTCCGAATAAATTGATCAAATGGGACTCTCAAGCATAGCGCGCCGCGATCCCGCAATCAATTTTTTTTGCATGCGCTTATGCTGTAGCCCAACTGTTGGTTGAATTCACACCATGAAAACACGTCAGGGCATTGCATCGCGGTATGCCGATTTACTACTGCGACCCAAACCGGCCCGTCACGAGCGGCTGCTTACTGGAAGTCAATTTGAAACGCCAACTGCTGAAAATTCCGACTGCCGTCCTTTCCCATTGTTCTTTAGATGATGTATTTCGGTCTGCCTAAAGCTTAATCCCCTCGATCACGGTGTGCTCGGAGTCTGTCGGCGCGAATCGGGTTACCTCGAAGCCGCCCGCTTTGAATAGCGTTCGATACTGCGTTTCTGTTCGCTCGCGTCCACCCGGGGTCATCATGAGCATCACTAGATCGCCGAGCTTCGAGTACGAAGGCGTGTTACCCAGTGGCACGACACGCTCGCACACCAACAACTTGGCCCCCGCTGATGCCGCGGCGTGACAATTGCGCAGTAGCTTGATACAGCGCGCATCGTCCCAGTCGTGAATGATGTGCTTCATGAAGTAAGCGTCGGCACCCGTGGGCACCGATTCAAAGAAATCCCCACTCACGCACGTACAGCGCTCGGTTAGGCCCTGTTCGGCAATAAGCCTGCGGGCACCGTCCATGACGTGGGGCATGTCAAACAATATCCCGCATAGTCCCGGGTTAGCCGTCAAGATGGTGCAAAGCGTGCTACCGTATCCGCCTGCGATATCGACGATCGTACCGAACGCGGAAAAATCGAAGGCCTTAGTTAGGGCTGCGTTGGTCATGCTGGAGCCGCTCACCATGGCTTGATCGAAGATCTTTGCTTTGTCCAAATGCCGCGACAGATAATCAAATTGGTGCACGCCGTGAACGTGCTCAAAGGCGGGCTCGCCGGTCGTCACACTGCGCGACAAAGACTGCCACAGTGTCACTATCATTTCGTCGCCAAACATCAAAATCAACGGTCGCATCGATCCGGTGATATCCGAGCGCAACAGCGCCGATTGTTCCGTGTTGGCAAAGCGCCCCTGTTCATCTTCGGCAAACAAACCGTGGCTCGCCAGTGCGCGCAGCAATCGGTACAACGTGTCGGCGTGCGTGTGCGTGCTGTGGGCCAGTTCCCCGCAGGTACGAGAGCGCTGCGCGAGCAAAGTCGCGATATCCAATTGGGCGGCCACATAGATGGCGCGCGACACAAAAAAACCCATGAAAAGGTCGCGCAGTTGCACTCGCGCGTCGGGCAGTGAAGTGTCCTGGTTTTGATTTGTCATGTTTGAAAACTCTTATATAGTGTTGTCGTTTGGGCTGGTGATCGACGATACGGCGAATCACGCGGATCTTCATCGATAACTTGCCGCGTAAGCCGGCTTCGCTACCTATTGACTATCCATTTCGCCGAAGGGCACCCATTGTTTTCCGTCAAAACGCACGGGCTGCAATTGTCTGATCGGAAAATAGTGGGTGGGACTCGTATTGAGCTTGATTCCGGGCAATAGCATCGCGAGTTCGACCCCGTCCAAGCGGGCTGCCTGACGCATCACGTGTTCTCGCGATAGATTGTCTCCGCATTGCTTGAGCACATGAACCATCGCTTGCGCCATGATGTAGGCTTGGATGTTTCTCTCGTCGTTGACGTCCCCATCCGGGTAATAGTTCTTCAACCATGCGCGGTAATCGCGTACCGCCGGGTCGTTCCCCCAGCGCTGATCGTTGACATCCTTCATAAACGTCGCGCTGATCAACCCGATGGATTTTTCAAGGCCGGCGGCCTGCAACGTCACGGCAACGGACGAAGCCGGGAAAGTGATGATGTGTAACGGCCGCCAGCCGATATCGTAGACCTTGCGAATGGCTTGCGCGGTTGCCTTGGTGGTCGCGAAGCTCACCAGCGTGTCCGCCCCCGAGCCCTTAAGACTAATGATTTGTTGGTCGATCGTGGGGTCGGTTACCTCGTAACTCGCCTCTGCCACCACCATAGAAGCCTTGTCGGCGAGCGTCCGCTTGAATGACGCCGTCAGGCTCTTGCCGAAGTCATCGTTCTGATAAAGGATGCCGATCTTCGACGCAGGACGATTGGCCAGCAGATATTTTGCATAGATCGCTCCCTCTTGATCGAAACTGGAATGCATGGGGATGGTCCACGGAAAACTCTTGGGATCACCGAGCTTGGGACTTCCGGTCGCGATAAATAGCTGAGGAACCTTTTTCCCATTGAGATACTTGGCGATCGCAGAGTTGGTTGGCGTGCCTATGGTCCCAAAAATCAGCAGAACCTCTTCTTGTTCGACCAGTCTTCGAGTTTGCTCAACAGCCTTCGGCGGCGAGAACCCGTCGTCCAGGCTAATTAACTTGAGCTTGCGCCCATTCACGCCGCCCTCGTCGTTGACCTTGGCAAAATAGGCGGCCATGGCTTTTCCTAAAGTCCCATAAGCAGACACCGGGCCGCTGTAGGGCATCGTCTGGCCAAACTTGATCTCCGTGTCGGTCACCCCGGGACCGTAGGTTTTTTCGGCAAACGCGGCCTGTGTAGTGACCATCACAACAAACAAAATGACTGCATATGCTATAAATCTATTTGGAATTCGACGCATTGCTTACCTCCCTATTAAGTTCAGTGTTAGTTAAGTCTTTGGCCCCCGTTAAACAGGGCATGACTAGACGATAGCGGTAATGTTCATTAAAGTCCTTGGTTAAGGACCTTAATTGTTCTGAAATCATGGCTTCCCAATCCGATTCCAAGTTTATGCATGATTTAGCTGATCAAGAACAGATCCATTTTGGGCGATTCAGGCTCGATGTAGGCCAACGCCGACTGTTCCGCGACGGCGCTCTCGTCGGATTTGCCGGCAAGGCGCTTGATATCCTGTGCGTGCTCGCCGCAGCCAAAGATAAGGTAGTCACCAAGGACGAACTGATGGCGCAGGTTTGGCCCGGGCTCGTTGTCGAAGAAAACAATATCCAGGTCCATGTTTCTGCCCTCAGAAAGGCACTTGACGAAGGCGCCGAAGGACAAAGCGTTATTGTCACGGTGCCCGGCCGCGGCTACCGGTTTTCGGCGCCACTATCCAATTTTTATCCGGACGCGAGCGCAAACGAAAATCAACGCGCCGCGCCGATTCCCGAAACATCCATTGCGGTACTTCCATTTACCAATATGGGCGACGATCCGGAGCAGGAATATTTCGCCGACGGCATCGTCGAAGACATTATTACCGGGCTTTCGCGGATCAAATGGGTGGTCGTCATCGCACGAAACTCAAGTTTCATTTATCGCGGTAAGGCCGTTGACGTTAAGCAAGTTGGCCGCGAGCTCGGCAGCCGCTATGTCCTTGAGGGCAGCGTGCGCAAAGACAACGGCCGTGTGCGAGTCACCGCGCACCTCATCGATACCCAGAGCGGCGTTCATATTTGGGCCGCGCGTTACGACCGCGTGCTTGACGATGTCTTCGCACTGCAGGACGAGATTGCAATGAGCGTAATAGGCGCCATCGAACCAAGTCTGCGTAAAGTGGAAATCGAGCGCGTTAAGCGCAAACGACCAGATAGCCTCGATGCATACGATCTTGTCTTGCGCGCATTGCCATTTCTTCGTACTGCGATGCCGTCCGAGGCGGGTGCCGCGATTCCTCTACTCCAAAAGGCTTTAGAACTCGATCCCGGCTATGCTGTAGCCCACGCTCTGCTCGCCCGGTGTTTTCATTTTCGTTACAGTCGTGGCGGGCAGAACGAGAACGACCGCGCAACCGCCATCCGCCATGCTCGCGTCGCAATGATCGGCAGTGACGACGCAACCACGCTTGCGATCGCCGGACTGGTTATCTGGTTTTCGGCACACGAGATGACGACGGTGATAGACCTCTTCGATCGCGCGTTGGCAATCAGCAATTCCAATGTTGTTGCTCTGGGCAATAGCGCATTCGTCTATGCATGGATGGGAAATCCAGAGCAGGCCATCGAACGGGCGAATCGCGCACTCCGGGTTAGTCCATTCGATACCTGGATTGCTTACCTGGCTATTGCGGTCGCCCAGTTTCATTCGAAACACTATGACGAAGCGCACGACGCGGCAAGGCGTGCAGTAGAAGCCAACCCACAATTTAGCGTACCGCATATCTTGCTAGCAGTGGCACTGGTTCGCGTTGGACGCTTGGACGAAGCAAAAGTCGAGGCACAAACCGTGTTGGCGCTTGATCCTACGTTCACGATGCCTTGGTGGTCTGTTTCAGTCGGTATCGTGGACGCTGTCTTTAAACCGTTCGCGGATGCTTGGGCGGAAATTGAAGGTTTGGACGGATGAGTGAGTGGTCTACGAATTGTTCGTGGCCATGATGATCTAAGTTCTTAATTTTCGCGTACTAGTGTTCGCCCGCGCGCCAGAGGATGTTTCCAATTGCACCGACGAAGATCGCGATACACGTAGTCTTAGTTAGGCCTCTTTACTGCCGATCACCTAGCCAGGGCGCACACGCACGGCGGGGCGAGCATCCTCCGGGCCGCCCCAGCGGATTCGGACGACGGCTCTAGGGCAGAGAGATTTTCCTTTTAAATTTCCGCTTTTGGCCGTTTTCGCTGGGCTCAAGCTTTAATCAAAACGCGAAATCGCCCGGTTCGGTGGCTCCTAGCCTGCGTAAAAGCACGAATCGTGTCTTCACCTC
>JAYUEZ010000146.1:0-2361 GCA_043738965.1 Gammaproteobacteria bacterium | reverse complement strand
TTCGGTGTCGTCGCTGTCACTGTCGTCTTCAGTTTCCTTGAGTGGGTTTGCTGCGAGGCCATGTGCCACCCGAATTTGATTTTCCCGCGCGTTCTGTTCGCGCCGAGTAGTTTCGTGTTCGACCTTGCGCTTCGTCTCCAGCAATGAAATTTCTTTTTTATCGGCAGCTTGTTGTACCGCACGTTCCTGTGCCAACAATGCTTGGAACGCGGGATCCTTGGCGGCGCGCTCATCATGCTCCTTGCGAATGACGTCGAGCTGCTCGAATCCGGTATTCACCGGCGTGTAGTTAACCGCCGCGATGTGCGCGAACGGCAATGAATGCTTGAGCGCCCGTTCGCCTTGATCTTTAGCGCTGAAGCCGGTCGAAAAACTAACGTCCGGGACCACGCCACGGAATTGCGTGCTATCGCCTTCGACGCGGAAGAATTGCGCGATGGTTGCCTTGAGTTGCCCCAATTTGCCATTGGCCTCCTCATCAAAGCGATTGAGATCGACCAGATTTTGCACGGTGCCCTTGCCGAAAGTCGGTTCGCCGAGAATAAGCCCACGATGATAGTCTTGAATGGCGGCAGCGAAAATTTCCGAGGCCGAGGCGCTGTTCCGATCGACCAGAACCGCCATTGGTCCCGCATAGACTATTTGCGAGTCTGTATCCCGTTCCAGCTGCACGCGGCCCTGCGAATTCTTAACCTGTACGACCGGACCGGTACCGATAAATAGACCAGTGAGTTCGGTGGCTTCGGACAGAGAGCCGCCGCCATTACTGCGCAGATCGATGATGAGCCCCGCTATATTTTCGCGCGCAAGTTCAACGATTAATTTTCGTACATCGCGCGTGGTACTGCGGTAATTTTCGTTCCCCTGCATGCGCGCTTCAAAATCCATGTAAAAAGTCGGCAGCTCGATGATGCCAATTTTTTGTTTGGTGCCCGCGTTCGTTACTTCGATAATTTTTTTCTTGGCGGCCTGCTCATCGAGCGCGATGGTGTTTCGCGTGAGTTTGATCGTGCGCGTCGTGCCATCGGGTCCCGCGCCTTTGGGCAGGATTTGCAGTTGCACCATGGAACCCTTGGGGCCGCGAATTAGATCAACCACGTCATCTAATCGCCAACCAACAACATCGGTGATTTCGCCCGCGGCGCCTTGCCCAATCCCGACGATGCGATCGTTGGCGTGCAATTTTCCGCTTAGACCGGCGGGGCCGCCGTGCACCACTTCGCGCACCATGGTGTATTCATTATCGCTTTGCAGGACGGCGCCGATGCCTTCGAGCGACAGACTCATGCGTATCTTGAAATTCTCCGACGAGCGTGGCGAAAAATACGCGGTGTGGGGATCGATGGCGGTGGTGTAAGCGTTAATAAAAGTCTGGAAGACATCTTCACTGTTGAATTGCTCGGTTAAACGCTTAAGGCCTTCGTAACGCTTGGCGAGCGTCGTTTTTATGTCCTTGTCCTTCTTGCCAGCTAGGCGTAACGACAGCCAATCGTTTTTAACCCGTTTGCGCCACAGTTCGTCGACTTCGGCGTCATTGGCCGGCCATTTGACGTCCTTGCGGTCAAACAGAAAGGATTCATCGACGTTGAAATTAAACGGGGTATTGAGCAACCCGAGTGAATAGTCCACGCGCGCTTCGACGCGATGCCGGTAACGGACGAACATGTCGAAGACCGACCGCAGGTCGGAGTTTCTTAGATCGTCATCCAGCTCTTTGGAATACGCACTGAATTCATCAATGTCGGATTGGAGTAAGTAACTCTTGGTCGGATCAAGGGCGTCGAGATAGTTATCGAAGATCACCTCCGACAGTTCGTCGTCGAGGGCTGCTTTCTTGTAGTGATAGTTGGCGATGAAGTGCGTAATCAAACGGGTCGCGCGGCGGTGTTCGCTTTGCGGCGTTAGTTGGTCGATTGGGACGATCGGCGCGTTGGCGTGGACCGCGCCACAGAATAGGACTAGGACGGCGGCGAAGACGTCGAAAAACCGTCGGAAAGATGGCGATATCATAAATTCTCGAGCGCTTGAATTGCTACCTAAGGAATTGTCAGGCATCGTGTAACGATGCCGCGGCGAGGGGACGCGCGTAGTGTAGCGTATCTCCTGACTTATCGGCTCCAGATTTTGAGTGGTGACACGCAATTATTACGATTTCTTCAATTCGTTTCCGTTTTCCTACACCGCACTGGGTCATTTCGTCCTCAAGCCGCCGCCAGTGGAACAGTAGCGCGGAGACACTGTAATGGACGTGGCGCTTTATTCGGAGGTTGCGACTGCCGACCAATTAGCCGCGGTTTTAACGGCTGCCGCGACGGCTGATTGGCTTGCGCTGGACACCGAGTTTCAACGTGAAAGCACCTA
>JAYUEZ010000145.1:0-6240 GCA_043738965.1 Gammaproteobacteria bacterium | reverse complement strand
GGTCCTGGCTTTTCCACACCGTAAGACTTACAGCTCGACCAAGATCTTGAATCCACCCCAAAACATGCGCTTTGCATCAAACGGCATCGTCTTCGGATCCATTATTTTGGCAAGACGCGGATCTTTCATCACTTTTGCAAGCACCCGATCGCGACGCGCGCGCGATTTGTAGACGATCCATGAAAAGAACACCGTTTCCCCGCGCTTGAGCTTAACACTCTGAGGGAATGAGGTGACTTTGCCGAGTTTGACGTCGTCCGCAATACACTCGATGTATTCAAGCGCACCGTGCTCTCGCCAGATCTTCCCTGCAGTTTGTGCCATGCGGCGGTACGCGGCGATATTTTTAATCGGCACTGGTAGTACGAAACCATCAACGTAGTGCGCCATAACCTGTCTCCTGATTAATTTTGATTAACTGCCGCGGGAACCAGAGAGATCAGCTCCCAAATATGATCATCTAAATCCGGAGGATAACGGAAATAGAATAAAGAGAATAAAGGACAGCCATCGAATCTACGGGGACCAAAGCTTCGGCTTCAAATCAATTCAAAGATTTCGACATCAGCACGCTGTTGACTAGGATAGCGGCCGCTGAGTTTAGGTGTCAGCCACAAGCCTTCTGCGCTTAGTGGTCGTGACTCAAGTGCGGTCGGCGCACAACACCACGCGATGCTCGAACCCGCGTTCGATGCGCACAATCGTATAGCGCTGACGCGCGAGCTTAGACTATAGGGTTATTCGTTGGCCCTAGCGTACAACCGGCGTCCGGCCGTCAGGCCACGGATCCAACGCCAACCACGGCGCGCGGCGAGTTGTCGTAAGTGGTGTGGCGCGCCGACGAAGAGTTCGAAGCGGGCGTGAAGCTGCGTCACTGTTTTGAACCATTCATCCGCGGCTAGGCCAAGGGTGGTGAGTAACGTCGGTTGATGGGGTGAGATGGCGCCGTGTTTATCCTGGCGGATAACGCGGCCGCTGGTATCAACCAGGTCGAGATAGTCTTGGAGATTGAACGGGAGCACGTTCGGGGCGTCTTGTCGCAGGGCGCCGGCGAAAGGCAATAGCGCGGGTTTCTGATCTGTTGTGCCATCGGACGGCAAGCTCCGATGCTTCGCGAGCTCAAACAACCACTGTTGCGCGGAAGTAAAATCCGAATCGACGAGTGTTGGGGCGAGCCCGGCTCGGATAGGATTCAAGTCGACATAGGCCATGGCGGTGAGTAACGCCGTGTCATCAAGCAGCGCTTGCGATTTGAAGCGCCCTTCCCAGAACCGCCCGGTGCAGCCATCTTCCTGGTTCGCGAGACGGGCGATGGGCTCGTTCAAGCAGCGCATAAACCAGCTCAAATCGGTTAAGCGTGTTGCCCAGTGCGCGAGTACCGCGTCGAGTGCGCTACGTTCTGTCGCGGATAAGGCGTTGCCCGCGAGATAACGCTGGGCAACTTCGGGACCTGAATATAAACGCGTCCAGCGTTCAACGACATCGCGGGGTGACCATTGTTTGGCACGCTCAGGAGCAAGACGAATTACTAAATGGTAGTGATTGCTCATCACCGCATACGCGCAGAGATCAATGGCAAAGGTCTCGGTGAGGAGCTTCAACCGGTCCAAGATCCACTGCCGCCGATGGGCAAACGATTTGCCGGTGAAGCGATCCTCGCCGCATAGGTAAGCGCGGCGGACACAGCGGCCGATGCAGTGGTAATACGGGGTATCGTCAACGGACACCAGGGTGGCGCGGGGTCGGGTCATCCATGACCTCCTAGAGATTAAAGTCATTAAGTAACGATTCGGCATCCGTGCCGATGCCGATACCGTAGAGGATATAGAGTTACCTCGTCAATCGATGGCTGTCCCATTTCCACCCCCATTTCCACCCGATTCGTGGCTGTCCCAATTCCACCCCAATTCTACCTTGCGCCCATCGTGAAAACTCGGCACGCTCCGCGACCCGGCCGGATTGTCGTTCGGGTTCCTCGTAGGAGCACAGAACGATGTCGCAGGCGACCGCGCTTTCCCGCCTTCATACCCAATTCAACGGTCGCCTCGTGATCGTCGGTTTCGGCAGCATCGGTCAGGGCGTGTTGCCGCTGATCCTCCGCCACATCGGCGGACTTGTACCGCCGAAGATCACGATTGTGACGGCCGAGAACGCGGGTGAAGCCGAAGCGTTGCACTACGGAATTCGCTTCATCGTGTCGCCGTTGACCCAAGCAAACTATCGCACGGTCCTCGATCCTTTATTGAGCGCCGGAGATTTTTTATTAAATCTATCGGTCGATGTTTCGAGCGTGGCGTTGATTCAGTACGCTGGTGAACGGGGCGCACTTTATCTCGATACCTGCATCGAGCCATGGCCGGGCGGCTATACCAATCCGGATCTCCCACCGGCGTCGCGTTCAAATTACGCCCTGCGCGAATCCGCCTTGGCGCTCCGCGAAACTCGACCCGGTGGCCCCACGGCCGTGATCACCCACGGCGCGAATCCGGGTTTGGTATCGCACTTTGTTAAACAGGCGCTGTTGAATATTGCTGGCGATCTGAATCTCGATTTGCCGGAGCCGACGACGCGCGCAGAGTGGGCGGCGCTCGCGGCGCGCGTCAACGTCAAAGTCATCCACATTGCCGAGCGCGATACGCAAACGCCGAGCGTGCCCAAAGCCGTCGGGGAATTTGTAAACACCTGGTCGGTTGATGGTTTTGTTAGCGAAGGTTCGCAACCGGCGGAGCTCGGCTGGGGCACCCATGAACATCAGCTGCCGCTGGATGGTCGCCGTCATGAATTTGGTTGCGACAGTGCGATTTACTTACTGCGTCCCGGTGCCGCGACGCGAGTCCGCAGTTGGACGCCGCGCGCCCAGCACTATCATGGATTTTTGATCACTCATGGCGAATCGATTTCGATTCCGGATTATTTCACGCTGCGTGAAGGCGGACAGGTGCGGTATCGGCCGACCGTTCACTACGCCTACCATCCCTGTGATGCCGCCGTGTTATCGGTCCATGAGTTCGCAGGCCGCAATTGGCACCTGCAAGCGCGCAAGCGCATTTTGATGGACGACATCGTCGACGGTATCGACGAGCTCGGCGTGTTGCTGGCCGGACACACCAAGAATGCGTATTGGTTTGGCTCGCAGCTTTCGATTGCCGAAGCGCGCTCGCTCGCACCGTATAACAGCGCGACCAGTCTGCAGGTCACGGTTGCCGTGCTGTCCGGGATGATCTGGGCCATGGAAAATCCCACGCGGGGGATCATTGAGCCCGATGAAATGGATTTTCGCCGGAATTTGGAAATTTGCCTGCCCTATCTCGGGCCGGTGGTTGGTGAATATACCGAGTGGACGCCGCTTATGAATCGTGGTGAATTATTTCCAGAAGATTTGGATCTCACGGATCCGTGGCAGTTTAAAAATGTGCGGGTTACTTGAGACGCCCTCGCCATTCGAGGCCACGCGCAGCCACCATGGCAACATCATCGACAGCTCGGTTTACAATCAGAGAAGTCGTCCTATTTCAGAACTGCTGGAGCGAGTGAATGAAGAACGGTGCCCACGGCTTAATCGAGACCTTGATCAAAAGCGGCGTCGACGTGTGTTTCGCCAATCCCGGAACTTCCGAAATGCAATTGGTGCAAGCGATTGACCAAGTGCCGGGCATGCGCCCCATCCTTGCGTTATTTGAAGGGGTGGTCACCGGTGCGGCGGATGGTTATGCGCGACTGGCGCGCAAACCGGCGTGCACCTTGTTGCACTTGGGCCCAGGTCTCGCGAATGGCCTGGCTAACTTGCATAACGCGCGGAAGGCATTGAGCCCGGTCGTCAATGTCGTCGGCGATCATGCCGCGCATCACCTGCGTTTTGACGCGCCATTAACTTCGGATGTCGAAGGGATCGCGCGGCCCGTTTCGCATTGGGTACGGAGCGCCGCGTCACCCGCGGATCTCGCGCGCCTAGGCGCCGAGGCCGCTGCTGTCGCCGGCGGAGTCCCCGGCAAGGTTGCGACCTTGATTGCGCCCGCCGACAGCGCGTGGACTGACCTGCCCGTCGATTTTAAAGCTCCGCCGAAGATTGTTTCCGAACCGCTGCCACAAGCCTCGTCAACGCAGATCGAGCGCGCGGCCAACGCGTTGAAGCACGCGCGGAATCCGGTGTTGTTGCTCGGTGGCGAAGCCTTAAACGGCGAAGGGTTGCGGCACGCGGGTCGCATTGCCGCTGCGTTGCCCGTACGACTCCACGCCGAAACATTCAATCGTCGCCTCGAACGCGGTGCGGGTCGCGTGCCCGTCGGGATCGTGCCGTACTTCGGCGAACGGGCGCTGGAATTGCTGGACGGCGTCGATTTGCTAGTGCTGCTCGGCGCGAAGCGGCCCGTGGCGTTTTTCGCCTATCCGAATAAGCCGAGCGTGCTCGTTCCCGATGGGTGCGAAGTCGTCCCAGTAGCGGGCCCTGCGGACGACGCAGTGGCCGCGCTCGCGGCCCTCGCGGATATCTTAGGTGCACCCGCGGCGCCCAAAATCTTTCAACCCGCGTTAGAAATTCCGGCAGTGACGGGCCAGCTCGACAGCGAGCTCGCGGCGCGCGTCATCGCGCGCTGCATTCCGGAAGGCGCCATCGTCGTCGATGAAGCCATCACCGGCAGCCTCTATGCCCAACAAGCTAGCATCGGATCACCAGCGCATGATTGGCTGCAATTGATGGGCGGCTCCATCGGTAATGGGTTGCCGCTTGCGGTCGGCGCGGCGGTGGCGTGCCCCGATCGAAAAGTAATTTGTTTGGAAGGCGATGGCAGTGCCATGTACACGGTACAAGCGTTATGGACCATGGCGCGCGAGCGCTTGGACGTCATCAACGTGATCTACGCGAACCGCAGTTACGCTATTTTGAATATCGAATTCGAACGCGTCGGCGTCGGCGCGCCAGGACCCCGCGCGCTGTCGATGCTCGATATGAGCGGTCCGTCGTTACAGTGGACGCACATCGCCCGCGGCATGGGCGTTAACAGCGCGCGAGTCGAAACCGCGGAAGTCTTTGAGTCGACCTTGCGCGGCATGCTCCGTGAACGCGGGCCGCACTTAATCGAGCTTGTACTGCCGGCTAAACCTTGAAGCTATAGACCTTCGCCGGATCGCGCTCGCAATCTGGCGGATAGTTCTTACGCTTGTCGGCGTAGTACGCCACGCGATGGTCACCGTCCGCGGCTTTGCCGTACGTCATATACAAAATTCGGCGCTGTTCGCTGGTCTCGTTGGCTTGTGAGCGATGCGGCACATAGGAATCGAAAAAGATCGCGTCACCCGGCTGGGTGGGACATGGTTGGTAAATAATTCGCGGATCCGGATCTGCCAGCGGTTGCCATCTCTCGCCGAGAAGCCCGTCGCGATGCGCGCCCGCGGCGATTTCAAGACAACCATTTTCGCGCGTCGACGCATCGATGCTGATCAGCATCGTGATATGCAAACTGCCATAGGTGTCCCAGCCCGCTTGCACATCTTGATGCGCCTTGAATCCATCGCCGCCCGGCAGTTTGAAATTAATCTTGTCCTTGAACATCACCGCGGGCTCACCGAACAATTGCGCCAGGCAGTCGAGTGCCGGCCGCGTGTTCAAAAACTCGTTGAATGATGGGAAGAACGGGCAGAAATTCTCGATGCGCGAGACTATTCGCTGACTCGGTCGGCGGCGATCGTCTTCGTAATACACCATATGTCGGCCCGGCGTTTCGGGTGCGCGCACGACTTCGTCGGTCCAGCCGGCAATCCGCGCCACCGTCAGTGGATCGAACATGCGTGGCGCCACGACGTAACCATCGCGTTTGAATTCCGCAACCTGAGATTCTGATAACTGGAATGGCATGACGGAATTCACGGTGGGGCGTCCTCTTTGGCCACGTTGAGCGAAGGTAATTCAAAAAAGGCGGCGAGCGCCGAATACAGTGCGAAGGCGTCCGCGGTGCCGGCCAGCTCACGAATGGAATGCATCGCGAGCGTCGGTACTCCAACGTCAACCGTGCGCACGCCCAGGCGCGTCGCGGCGAGCGGGCCGATGGTGCTGCCGCAGCCCATGTCGGCGCGCGCAATGAAGGATTGCAAAGTGACCTTGGCGCGCGCGGCGGCGGCTTTGAAGAGCGCGGCCGACTCACTGTTGGTCGCATACGACTGATTGGCATTGACCTTGAGCGCGGGGCCCGCATTCAGCAGTGGCCCATGCTGCGCATCGTGTTTGTCAGCAAAGTTAGGATGGAC
>JAYUEZ010000144.1:0-2365 GCA_043738965.1 Gammaproteobacteria bacterium | reverse complement strand
CCGCAAAGGCCCATCGCGGCAGATGCCAATCCTGACGTTACTTCCGCTTTCGGGGTATTGCGGACGTCGGGCGGCGCTGGCGCTAAATGGGTCGGTCGCGATTGACCGAGGCTGTGTGAAAACGCGGCGCTTGATGTGATTGCCGCAATGTGATTCTGGGCTTGCATCTCGATATGCGGAGGATCGGATGCGACGCTTTGTTGAGGGAATGGATCGAGGGCAGAGCACGCTGTTTCCTGAATGCCTGGCAGACTGGATCGATGAGAACAACCCGGTTCGGGTAATCGATGTCTTCGTGGACGAACTCGATTTGGGCGCGCTTGGGTTTTGCGGCGTCAATCCGGAGATCACCGGCCGGCCCTCGTATCATCCGTCGGTTCTGCTGAAGCTCTACATTTACGGCTATCTCAACCGGGTGCAGTCGAGCCGGCGGCTGGAGCGCGAGGCCGCGCGCAACGTTGAGATGATGTGGCTGACAGGCCGGCTTGCTCCCGATCACAAGACGATCGCCGACTTCCGCAAGGACAACGGCCGGGCCATCCGCCAAGTCTGCGTCCGGTTTGTTGAACTCTGCCGCCTCATGGGCCTGCTCACGCAGGCCAGCGTTGCCATCGACGGCAGCAAGTTCAAGGCGGTGAACAGTCGTGACAACAACTTCACGCAGGGCAAGATCCAGCGCCGCCAGAAGCAGATCGAAGAGAGCGTGGCGCGCTACATGAGCCAACTCGACACCGCCGACCGCCGGACTGCCGCAGGAGAAGACCCGTCGGAAGCGGTGCTGCTGACCAAGACACGGCTTAAGGAAAAGCTGGCGAAGCTCGAAGAAGAAGTGAAACGGCTGGCCGCGATTGAAAAGGCATTGCTCGCCTCGCCCGACAAGCAGATATCGCTGACCGATCCCGATTGCCGCTCGATGGCAACGAGCGGGCGCGGCTCGGGCATGGTCGCCTACAACGTACAAAGTGCGGTCGACACCACGAATCATCTGATTGTCGCGCACGAGGTCACCAACGTCGGCACCGATAGATCGCAACTGGCGACGATGGCGCAGGCGGCGAAAGCCGCGCTGTGCAGCGATCATTTGGACGTCGTTGCGGATCGGGGCTACTTTAAAGGTGAGGAACTCCTGGCATGCGAACAGGCCGGGGTTGCGGTCACGCTGCCCAAGCCGCAAACCTCGGGAGCCAAGTCGGCAGGCCGCTTTGGGAAACCTGATTTTGTCTATTTGGCCAAGGATGATGTCTATCGCTGCCCGGCCGGCGAGAAGCTGGCGCACCACTTCACCGCTGATGAAGATGGCCAGAAAATGCGGATTTACTTGACAAAGGCGTGCCGCAAATGCCCGTTCAAGGATCAGTGCACAACGTCCAACGAGCGCCGCATCAAACGCTGGGAACACGAACACGTCGTCGAGGCCGCGCAGGCGCGGCTCGATCAGAACCCGCAAGCCATGCGCGTGCGCCGCGAAACCGTCGAGCATCCGTTCGCCACACTGAAGATGCGGATGGGTGCAACACACTTTCTAATGAAGCAGTTGCCCAATGTCGCGACCGAAATGGCGCTGAGCGTACTCGCCTACAACCTCACGCGCGTAATGAACATCGTCGGCATCAAGCCGCTCCTGGTGGCAATCCGGGCGTGAAGAGCTCGTGCTGTTATGCGCATCGTGTGACCGTTGAGGTCGCTCAGCATGGCTCGAGCTTGCGCCCGGGTTGACTCCGGACTCGATAAAGCAAAAATATGCTCAGACCGTCGTGTCGATGCGGATCGTCCCCGGTTGCGTGCAGTTTTTGGGGGAGGAAAAACGTTTTTACACAGTCTGGGTCAAAAGCGGAAGTGGCCCGGCTTTAGGCGGCATGTCCGGTCTACCCCCAAGAGCAGACATCGCGTGGCCATCTCGGCATGTCCGAAGAGTGCCAGTTTCGGAAATGATTTGGACTCGCGGTGTCGCAAAAACGACGATTGTGCGACGTATCGGGAATGGCTCTGTTAAGCCATATTCCCCGATTCCGCGTTCTAGCTTATCTTCGCATCTAGCCGCTGTGCGAGTTCGATGACGAAGAGCCGAAGCCAGGAACTCTCGGAGAAAGCCGCAGCAGAACGGCGGCGATGCCGCGACTGGTTGATTCCGTTCATGCAGAACGGCCAGCCGAAGTTTTTGACAAAGGACGAACTGCGTGTCGCGGCGATACGCCAACTAAATGTCTCGAAGAGACTCATTCGACTTCGCGTGGATCGATGCTATCGAGACAACTGGCCGTAAAGATTGGTACGAGCCCTTGCGCCGACGGCCGCGCACCAAAAGCTAGCCGCTTCCCTATCCGCGAACTCCGTACCGCGGAGCGGTTTAGATGCTATGGGGCGC
>JAYUEZ010000143.1:0-2367 GCA_043738965.1 Gammaproteobacteria bacterium | reverse complement strand
GTGCGAGCGTGACGAATTTCCTGAGCACCGCGGGAGTGAGCGTGCCGAGTTCAACCGTTGTCCTCGGTCGCTTTACACCCGCCGCGTTTGGCGTCGCCTTCAACACCCCAGTGTTCAACGCCGGTTGCAGTGGTGGCGGATTCACCTACCTCGGTCAGCCGACGACCTACAAAACCGCCCCGGTGTTGACGATCATGGCGCTCAATGCGCTCGGAGCCACCACCAAAAATTACACCGGCAGCTTCTGGCGGATGACCAATTCAAGTCTGACCGGCAAGACCTATCAAGCACTGACCGGCACCTTGAATACAGTGCTGGTTCCCGCAACCGATCCGGTGATTGTCGACAACGGAAATGGCACGGGCACGCTGACGTTCAGTTCGGGCAGCGGTATTGCTTTCACCCGCGCCGCGCTGGTCGCGCCGTTCAACGCCGAGATCGCGCTCGGCATTAATGTTATCGACATCGACGCCGTGGCCTATGCATCCAATCCAGCCAGATTTGGCACCGCGACCGCGGGTAACGGCATCGCCTTTGACGATGGCAACGCGGCGACCACCAACGATAAACAAATCCTGTGGGGCAGGCTTCGTTTAAGCAGCGGGTTCGGATCCGAACTACTGGCCGTGACCGCCAACGCGTTAGTGGAAAATTACACCAGCGGCGGTGCGTTCGCGACTAACACAGTCGACCAGTGCACGCTAATCCCGCTCGCGGCGATCAATCTTTCTAACTCGCTGGCAACGCCTGCGACCGGCATCGCGACGATCCCGATCAAAGCGGCCGCCGCCACCACCGCCGGGGTGGCCAACAGCCCACTGTTGCTCGGGCGCTCCGGCTTTGTGTTCAGCCCGCCCGGCCAGGGCAATACCGGTTACGCTAATCTGCGTTACGACCTCACCGTGGCTGCCCAGACCTGGCTGCAATTCGATTGGGCGGGGACGGGAAGCGATAACCAGGATCCGACGGCACGTGTCGATTTCGGGATCTATTCCGGATCAAACAAGGTGATCTATACCCGAGAACCTTGGTAGGCCAGCGCCGAAGCGTTTCCCGCCGATGACTATACGTCGTTGCCCGCATGACCGCGTTAGCTGACCGCGGGTGCCAGGTGTGGAGCGCGGCTGCTCGGATCGCATTGACGCAGGGCTTCATAGAGGGCTATCGCAACCGCGTTCGCGAGATTGAGACTGCGGCATGCTGCCCGCATCGGGATCCGTAGTTGGTGGCTCATTGGGATCTCGTCTCGTACGTGTGCCGGTAGCCCGCTGGTCTCCGCCCCAAACAGCAGTAGGTCATCGCGCTTGAACTGGAACGCGTAGAGGCTTTGCGCGCCGTGAGTGGTGAGCGCGATCATTCGTCGCGCCGGCGATGTTGTCGCGACCAGTGCGGCATAAGACGGGTGACGAAGCACCTTCGTGAGCGCGTGATAATCGAGTCCCGCGCGGCGCAGGGTCTTGTCGTCGAAGTGAAAACCCAGTGGTTCGATCAGATGCAGGGTCGCTCCGACTGCCGCGCAAAGCCGTATAATATTGCCGGTATTCGGCGGAATTTCCGGTTGATAAAGCACGACTCCGAGCATGGGCCAATGGTAACGGTGACCTCGCTAGAAGCAATCCCCACGCAGGACTTGAGATTGCAGCTCAACTTTTGCGGCATGGAATTCGCGACGCCACTGGTGTTGTTGTCGGGTTGCGTGGGCTTTGGCGAAGAGTACACCCGTGTCCAAGGCTTTTCGCACGCCGAGGTCGGCGCAGTGTGTCTGAAGGGCACGACGCTCGCGCCGCGCCTTGGCAATCCACCGCATCGCGTAGTCGAAACCCCGTCGGGCATGTTGAACGCGATAGGCCTCCAGAATCCGGGCGCTCACGTCGTGGTTAACGACATTCTGCCCAAACTCGATTTTCACGAGACGCGGTTTATCGCGAATGTCTCCGGCTCGACCGTCGAGGAGTACGCGGAAGTCACCCGAATTTTCGATAACTCGCCGATCGACGCGATCGAAATCAATATTTCCTGCCCGAATGTCAAACAAGGCGGTGTCGCGTTCGGCAACGATCCGGAAATGTCCGCGCGAGTAGTGGCCGCCTGTCGGCGCGCGACCCGTAAGCCGCTAATCACCAAACTCTCGCCGAATCAAACCGATATTGCCGAAAATGCGCGGCGCTGCATCGAGGCTGGCACCGATGGATTCGCCGTCATCAACACGCTGATGGGAATGGCCATCGACATTGAACGGCGTCGCCCGATAATCGGCAACAACCAGGGTGGATTATCGGGTCCGGCGATCAAGCCCGTGGCGCTATTGAAAGTCTTTCAGGTCTACCAAGTCGCGCGCGCGCATAACATTCCGATCATTGGCCAAGG
>JAYUEZ010000142.1:0-2368 GCA_043738965.1 Gammaproteobacteria bacterium | reverse complement strand
TGGCGCGGGGTACTGCCGGCGCCAACCGTCCGCGCGCCGTGTAAGTGCGCTCTCGAACATTGCGTCCCGTCAGGATGTCGAGCATCGAAGTTACGAATGATCGACTGGCATCGATGGCCGCGCCGTTGGTGCGATTGGCGAGTGCGCAGCGGCCGAGGAGGGTGCGAATCTCACTCCATTCTTCGAGCAGCGCAGGATCGGCGGTCGTCGGCGGTGGCGTTACTTGCGCGGTTACCGTATCGAGGTCGCGCGCCAATCGCTGCTTCCGCGAAATCGCTGCGTCTAAACCATCCGCATTCCGTTCGCGCAGCGCCTCGTATTCCGCGCTTAAGACTGCGTCAAACTCGGTTAGCAGTGCGCGTAGGCGGCGCGGGGGTGCCAATGCGTCGGACATGATTTCGGTCTGCTTATTTCTACGGGCCGGCGCCCAGTAGGGATTCAAAGGCGATCAATTTATCCGCCACGGTTTGTGGCGCGATCTCGTAGTTGCCACCGGCAATCGCTTGCCGGAGCGCGTCTACGCGACGTTGATCGACTTCGGGGACGTCGGCCACCGATTTTGTCAGCTCGCGCAATTTCGTCGCGAGATCGGT
Source organism: Gammaproteobacteria bacterium (assembly GCA_043738965.1). Classification (GTDB taxonomy): domain Bacteria; phylum Pseudomonadota; class Gammaproteobacteria; genus CAIKBL01. The sequence continues at coordinate 1,775 of JAYUEZ010000142.1, read as the reverse complement.
GATGTTGACCTTATCTCCGCAGTCTTGGCAACCTGCGCTGGACGGCGCCGCAACAGTCTTCTCAACGCGCGAAATTCGGCTCTCTAGTGTCGCAATAACACTGGAGCCTGGTCCTGTAACCTCTGCAACCATTTGAGCTTCTCCATTTGTCCTGCGCTGGTTAGCGGCGCATCTAGCGTAGGACTTGAGGCATGGCGTTAATATTCGTAAAAGTTGTGATTAGGGCCGCACTACCTTACCACCACGAGCCCGGGCTCCGTGATGGTCCCCTCCACGACTCTGCGCGACGCCGTGTTACGCACTTGAATGCGCTCGCCCACGGCGCCGTCCTGCATCGCGGTTCCGCCCATGTGGATGACGACGGGTCCCTGTTCGAGCGCCAACACCACATTTTCGCCGCGCCGGACCGCGTGCGCGGTGCGGAGCGCACCTTGCAGAAGAACCTCACCTAAGGCGATCTGGCGCACCGTGATACGCCCGACGGCGCCGTCCGCGCTGCGGACGAGTTGTTGCGCACCGTCGAGCACCCACTTGGATTCTAGTTTCGTATCTTGCGGTCCTAACACCTTCCCTGCCGGCAAGGCGGTGGCTGCGATAACCACCGGAATGCGTTCGCGTACGACCACCGGAACGAATAACGACCAGGGATTAGCCCCTTCGCAGCGCACGTTGACGCTGGTATAGCCAATTTGTTTGGCGCCCGGTCCTTGGGCGGCCGTCAACGGCATGTCGCAGGCCACCAGCCGTAATCGTGGGTCGAGTCGATTGGCGAGCACTTCGACCTCGCGCCCGGCTGCGCTGGCCTGGCCGCGCAGCCAGTTCGCCGCCGCCGATTGAATGTCGGCGAGTGACTGAATCGCCGGTGTCGGAGTCGCGGCGGCCGCGAACGCCGCTAACAAGGAACCTACGAATAAAAGGTATGGCGCCATAATTTGCTATCACAATTGAACGTGCGTAATCGTATGCAATGTGCGTGCCCAGGGCTCCTTCAAGAATTTAGCCTCCTGATCTTGCCCCGGTAGTCGATGCTAGGCTTGCCGCCGCCGGCTACGTCTTGCCACCCCGAGCTTTCCAGGCCGTCCGGCCATTAACTAAAACAAGCACTTAACTTCGTGTTTCACATTGGCACGAGTTTCGCTATATCAAACCAACGTTCCGCAACTTGGGTCTTGAAGCGATGTTAAATTTCGATGGGGCACTGGGGATTCATCCGCAAGCCGTGCTGCTCCGCGCGCGGCGGGCGGAAATCTTGGCGGCCAATTTGGCCAACGCTGAGACACCGCATTACCAAGCACGCGATCTCGATTTCTCGAGTTTACTCGGCGATGAAATGGGCGCGACCAAACTCTCGACCACCAACGATAAACATCTCGATCTGGGGGATGCCGACGACTTGGGACTCGAACTCAAGTATCGCGTGCCGAGCCAAGCATCGCTCGATCAAAACACGGTCGACGTCCAAGCCGAACGCGCGGCGTTTCTTGATAACGCGATGCGTTATCAAGCCAGTATCAGATTTCTAAACGGTCGCCTTTCTAGTCTGCTCAGCGCGTTTCGCGGAGATTAAGCATGTCACTTTTTACCGTCATGAATATCGCCGGCTCGGCGCTCGCCGCCAACACCGTGCGCATGAACATCACCGCTAGCAACATGGCCAATGCAGACAGCGCCGCCAGCAGCGTCGGCGGCACCTATCGCGCGCGGCAACCAGTGTTCGTGCCGCAAACGCTCGATGCCGACAATTTTGACGATGAGCCCGCAGTGGGCGTGCAAGT
>JAYUEZ010000141.1:0-16722 GCA_043738965.1 Gammaproteobacteria bacterium | reverse complement strand
GTCTCGCTAACCTCGCCCGGCCGGAACTACTCGCGACCGCGGCCCGAACCGCCGAGCGCGTGGGTTTTGATACGCTCTGGACCGGTGAGCACATCGTTTTTTTCGACGAGATCCGTTCGAAGTACCCCTACGCGAGATCATCAACCGCGCCGCCGGTGCCAGGCGACACCTCGATTTTGAACCCGTTTGTTGCGCTCGCCTACGCGGCGGCCGTAACGAGTCGGATCCGACTCGCGACCGGGGTCTGTCTGATCCCCGAGTACAATCCATTACTTTTAGCGAAGCTCGCGGCTTCGCTCGACTTCGTGAGTGGCGGCCGCTTCCTGTTTGGCACGGGCCTGGGTTGGCTCGAGGAAGAATTTCAAGCGCTTGGCATCCCGTGGGCGCGGCGCGGTGCGCGCGGTACCGAGACGGTCGCGGCAATGCGCCGACTGTGGGAAGACGACACGAGCTCTTTCGAAGGCGAATTCGTTTCTTTCGCGAAAGCTCGCGCGTACCCGAAGCCACCTCGGAACCGAAAGATTCCCATCATCGTCGGCGGCCAAACCGAAGCGGCGTTAAAGCGCGCCGCTGATTTGGGCGATGGTTGGTGCGGCTTTAACCTCACGCCCGAAGAATCGAGGGCAAAGATCACTCGACTAGATCAATTACTTCAGGAACGCGGGCGCGGTCGGCGCGGATTTGAGATTTTCATGGCGCCGGTGATCGCCGCGGGGCCAGATTCGATCGCGGCCTATCGCGACGCGGGGGTGGATGAACTCTATCTCACGCCAATTTTCGATCAGGCCTTTGCTACCAACGAAGAAACGGTAAAGATTATTGAAGAGCTAGGCCGCCAGTGGGTCGGGCCCGCGGCGCGCCTTAACTAAGGAAACTCTGATAAGTCCATCCTGGACTTATCAGAGTACGGGAAGCAAAAAGTATGATTTTTGCTTCCCTTCATTTTCGATGATTTGAAACCATCGAAAATGGCGGCACCTCCCTGTGCCGCAGGAAGCTCTGCCTTTTGCAGAGCTTCCCTAACATTTGCTTAACAGAGAGTAATAAGGATGAGCATGATCAATCTAGGTACCAAGACAGATAGTTTCCGCTTCGATACCAGCAACACCGACTGGAAGCCGTTCGTCACCGACGGTTGTTTTTATCGGATCCTCGATGTCAACGTTCCGGCGCGCACGGCCGAGATGCTCGTCAAATTCGAGCCGCGAGGACGCTGCCTGTACCACCGCCACGCAGCGGCGGTTAAAACGCTCGTCCTTGAGGGCGACCTTCACCTCTATGAGCCAACGCCGACGGGGGAAGTCCATACGATAAAGCCCGCCGGCAGCTTTTCGACCGGCGCCGGGGGCGAGGTTCACATTGAAGGGGCAGAGGACAAAGCGGTCATTGTCTACTTCTCGATGGAAAGTAAAACCGACGTGATCTACGAACTCCTCGACAAAGATTTGAACCTCAAGCGCGCGATTACCGTTCAGGACTTCGCCGAGGATTGGAAGAATTGGAACAATTGAGAAAGCAGTAAATATCGTTGAGGTGTGCGGTGGTGTCGAGACCGGCGATCTGCGTGGAAATACCTGACAGTCGCTGGGATCCCCGTGCGGCTTTCATTCGCGCATTGAGTTCGCTGAAGGGTTAGCGCGCTACCGGTAGTTCGGTTTCGTGATCCTCCATGATCATGAAGCGAATTGATGAACGTTCGAACAACTGTTCTTCGTCCGCGCCAATGATCGCGGCGGTTTCCGGATCGGTCAGATAGGCCATGCCACGCTCGAAATCGGCCTCGTCGTCGAACCAGATCTCGGTCAACACATCGTACGGCGGCTCTGCATCGGCGCCATAAACCGCGTTGCCGTAGGGGCGGATGAAATGCCTGACGTAGCGTTTCAGATTCGGGACCTTGCTGGCCCCGAGTGGAGCGTGTCGAGTTTCGTAATAGTTGATGAAGTCTTCCATGCGCATGCCGGACTTGCGCTTGATCATGACGATGGCTTTGAACATCTCACTCCTCCCGCTGAATTGAACGACACGTGCAGGCTGCTCGCCCCGCGTAGACTGGCATATCGCACCCCACAGAACTAGGGGAACTCCGAAAAAGTCCCTCCTGAACTTTGCTTCAAGGATGCCGACAGTGGGCGCGCCACCAATGTTGGAAACCCTGGCCACGATAGGTAGCCCATAGGGAAAGTATCGCCACCGCGCTCCCAACGATTACGCTGTTATACCTCGCCACCATCGGACCATGAAAACCAAGTATCAATGGCGAGACTAATAGCCAGACGCCGAATAGGAGACTGCCGAGCACTTCCCAGGTTTCGGGCATCTCAATTGCTTGAGTCGAGACGATTAGGATAGCGATGCCGACAAACACCGAATTGCGCATTGGAATCAAGTAGTCGTGAAAGCCGAGTAGCAGCGGCGACACAATAAGCCAGACGCCAAGCATCGCGTTTAACCTGTTTTGCCATCGCGTCGTATTCATAACGATGCCTTCTATCTTGCTAACGCATGCTTTTAGACTTGAATCGCGCCGCACCAGTTCCTGCTTACACGGGCAGCGGCGTGTTTGCATCGCGTTCTTAGTGGGTTCTATTTTGATCATTACGACGAATGCGGTCGGAAAAATCGGGGAAGGCATCCGCGTCGCGGGCGCGGGAGCTGATGTCGGCGGCAGCTTCGAGGTTTTCAAACGAGGCGTGCGTATCGAGCAGCCCGTGGCGGTGCAAATAGCGGGGCAAATGGCCAGAGATGAGTAAGCGCCAGTCGCATGGAATCGGCCGACCGGCGGCGCGCAAAATTCGCATCACTTCCGTCGTGCAGTTGCGGAACAGGGTATTGTAAAAGCGCGGCTTTGCCGCGAGATCATTCAATTCGCCAACATAGTGCGCGAGCAAGTTACGGCGCATTTGAGGCGTGGAAGCGATGCGGTAGCGTTTCACGGTTTCATGCCGCACGTTCGTGCGCACCCGGATCACATCGCGTTCGTCCGCGGCGATCGCGATCAGCTCGTAGGATTTCATAAACCCAGCAAGGATCGACCATTTCTCGGAGGCTTCGCGCCGGGTCTCGATCGAAAATGCGAGTGGTGGCACGTCTTCAAACACAAAGCTCACGATCAAATGCGCGATATTCGGATCCCCCCAGGTACACACGAACAGGTCGATCGCGGCAAGGGCATCTGGATTGTAGACACGAGTTTCCCAGCGTGCCGTGAATTCGTGCCGACCCTGCCACACGAAGTTGCGCACGTTGTAAACGGTCAGGCGATCGTTAACGAACGCACCGGTCGCCTGCCGCATGTCTTCTGGGATCCAATGACGATCGATCAACGCCGGAATCGATACCCACCATATCGTCCACCAAGCGACGGCAGCAAGGAACACACTCCCGATCGGCAACGGATACAAGCGAATCAGCCAAGCGCAAAGCGCCGAGAATGCTAGCCATGCCACCGCCCACGCGGCGGCGCCGCGCTCTTTGCTGAAATAAAAATAAGCTGCCATCGCGTGGAGCAGGCCGATGGAGAATAGGAGCGTTTGTACAATTATCAACGAAAGGATTTCCTAAATCGTAGCCCTCGATTATTGGGAATTAACGGGGAGGACGATAGATGGATCTAAGGAAGCTCTGCAGCAGTGCAGAGTTTCCCTGATCTGCCGAATCTTCTCCCCAACTCTACCGCTGCGCGACAGCTGCAACCGGGTGGGCGTTACGGAATAGGCCTTCTATTGGATATCATCAACCACAACGTGTATTGCCTTTAATTCATAGGGTCTATTACTTTCGTGCTACACGAGGAGGATTTTTATGCCTGATCTGTTCAGCCCCTACACCTTGAAAGGCGTCACTTTGCGCAACCGCATCGCGATGTCGCCGATGACGATGTACCGTTCGACCGACGGGTTGATGAACGACTTCCACCTCATGCTGCTCGGCTCGCGCGCCGCAGGCGGTTTTGGTTTGGTGTTCGCGGAGCAGCTGGCGATCACACAGAACGGTCGCACCAGCGTTGGGTGCGGAGGCATCTACGACGATGCGCAGATCGAAGGCTTATCCCGCGTGACCGCGCTCATCAAGGACATGGGCGCCGTCCCGGCCATTCAGCTGGGTCACACGGGACGCAAGGGTAGCGAGGTGAAGCCTTGGCACGGTGGCGCGCAATTGCCGCCAGATCATCCCGACGGCTGGCAGGTCGTGGGGCCGTCCGCGATCCCTTACGGCGGCAAATACCAATACCCGGTTCACGCGCTCACCAAGGCCGAAATCAAAGCCATCCATTGCGACTATGCGCGCGCGGCGGAGCGTGCCGTCGCCGCCGGTTTCGAGTGGCTCGAGCTGCACTTTGCCCACGGCTACCTCGGTTCAAGCTTCTTCTCGCCCTTGGCCAACCGACGCACCGACGAATACGGCGGTAGCCTCGAGAATCGAGTTCGCTTCCACCTCGAAGCATTGGACGCCGTGCGCGCGGTCTGGCCCGAACGTTTCCCGCTCACCATGCGTCTGGGATCGGACGACTTAAACGAGGCCGGCGTCCAGTTTGATGATTCGGTGGTTGCCGTTGGCCGGATGAAGGAACATGGACTCGATCTCGCCGATCTCAGTGTCGGCTTCAACACCGACGACATGACGACGGTGCCGTTTGCGGATCTCGGCTTCATGCTCGAACGCGCGACCCGCATGAAGCGCGAAGTCGGCATCCCGGTCGCGACCAGCTGGAACCTAGGGCTGCCCGCATTGGCGGACAGCGTAATCCGCGAGGAACTGATCGATCTCGTCATGCTAGGGCGGCCTGCGCTGTCAAACCCGCACTGGCCAGTATGGGCGGCACGCGAGCTCAGCCATGAAGATCCCTTCTCGCTCGTGCCCGAAGACTGGGCTTGGTGGTTAAGAAACTTTCGCGCGCACCAGACCTGCATTGGGTGGCCGGTCGAGGATGCACCCGTCCTGCAGGTCGTAAAGCGCACGCAGGCATGACAAAGGAGTGTCTTTATGTTTGAAGGCGGATGCTTCTGCAAAAAAATCCGGTACGCGATCGACGACGGCGCGTATCAGTCGGTGGACTGTCATTGCACGATGTGTCGTCATATTCACGCGGCGCCGTATATCACTTGGATCGTGGTCGCGGCGGATAAATTTCGGTACCTGACCGAGGCGCCGTCGAAGCTTGCATCGTCGGCGAACGGTACACGCTATTTCTGCCCTTCGTGTGGGACGCATGTGGCGTGCATAAACACCGAACATTCAGACATCGTCGATGTTTCAGTCGGCAGCCTCGACGCCCCAGAGCGGTTTATTCCCACGCTCCAAATATTCACTGACACTCGGCTACCGTGGGTGTCGCCCAGCGAGTACGGGTAGTTATCGCCCGCGGCTTGACTCGGGACGACCGTTGAGAGAATCCGGGGCGCTTCGTCAAACAGAGTTATGCCCACCCGCGTTCAGTCGGCGTACGCCTCGACTGGCGGGCAACTGCAGATGAGATGTTTATCGCCATAGACATTGTCGATACGCGCGACGGGTGGCCAATACTTGTCGTCGTGGAGGATATCCATTGGGAAGAAAGCCTCGACCTTGCTGTACGGTCGCACCCAGCGCTCGTCAATCAGCATGCGCTGGGTATGCGGTGCATTTTTCAGAGGGTTGTCGATCCGATCAGCGTCACCGCGTGCGATCGCGACGATTTCGGCGTGGATCGCGATCATCGCGGTGCAGAAGCGATCGAGTTCGCGCTGATTTTCGCTTTCCGTCGGTTCGATCATCAACGTGTCGGCGACCGGGAAGGATATCGTCGGGGCGTGAAAGCCGTAGTCAATCAGACGTTTCGCGACATCGTCGACGGTGACGCCACTGGCGGCTTTGAGGGCACGCAGATCGATAATGCACTCGTGAGCGACCATGCCACCCTTGCCGGTGTACAGCACCGGATAATACGGCGCGAGGCGGTGTGCGATGTAGTTTGCGGTGAGGATCGCGACCAAGGTTGCGCGCCGCAGACCAAAGGCCCCCATCATCGCGATGTAAGCCCACGAGATGGAAAGAATACTCGCCGATCCCCAAGGCGCCGCGGCGATCGCGCCAATGGTCCCGTCCGGATCCGCCGCTGGATTGACGCCGTCGACGACCGGATGATCGGGAAGATATGGCGCGAGGTGAGCGAGCACCCCGATCGGCCCCATCCCGGGGCCGCCGCCGCCGTGCGGAATGGCGAAGGTCTTGTGTAGGTTGACGTGCATCACATCGGCGCCGATCTCGGCGGGGCGGCAGATCCCAACCAGTGCATTGAAATTGGCGCCGTCCAAATACACCTGTCCGCCGTGGGCGTGCACGATGTCGCAGACCGTCCGAATCGACGGCTCAAACACGCCGTGCGTGGAGGGGTAGGTAATCATCAACGCGCAGAGACGGCTCGCATGTGCCGCCGCCTTGACCTGCAGATCCGCGAGATCCACGTTGCCCTCGGCATCGCAGGCGACGATCACGACTTGGAGGCCGGCCATCGCCGCACTGGCGGGATTGGTGCCATGCGCCGAAGCCGGGATCAAGCATACATCGCGCGTGGCCTGACCTCCGACAGCTTGGTATTTTCGGATTACGAGGAGCCCCGCGTACTCCCCTTGTGAGCCCGCGTTGGGCTGCAGCGAGAACGCCGCGAAGCCGGTTAGATCGCACAGCATCGAGGTTAATTCCTCGAACATCTGTTGATAGCCCTGCGCTTGATCGAGTGGCACGAATGGGTGCAGATCGCTGAATTCACGATACGAGAGCGCCTGCAGTTCGACCGCCGCATTGAGCTTCATCGTGCACGAGCCGAGCGGGATCATCGCGCGGTCGAGCGCAATATCGCGCCGCGCGAGGCGCCGCATGTAGCGCATCATCTCGGTCTCGGAGTGATAAAGTTCGAACACTGGATGGGTGAGGATCGGCGACGTGCGGCGGAGTGCTGCTGGAATGCATTCTTCGACGGCGCCATCGAGCGCGTTGAAATCAAGTTCGCCGTCCACATCGCGCGCGAACACGCGCCACAGGCTGCGCACCGCGGCGCGGTTGATGGTCTCGTCGAACGCAATGCCGAGCCGATCGGCGTCGACCACGCGCAAATTAATCCCTGCTTCACGGGCGCGCGCGGCATAGTGACGGGCGCGCGTTGGCACGCGAACCGTTAAGGTATCGAAGTAAGCGCCGGTCACCACGTCATAACGGAGTCGACGCAAACCCGCGGCGAGGATCTGTAACAGCCGATGCGTGCGTCCCGCGATGAGGGCGAGGCCCTTAGGGCCATGATAGACGGCATAAAAGCCCGCGATTACCGCCAACAGTACCTGCGCGGTACAGATATTACTGGTCGCTTTTTCGCGCCGGATATGCTGCTCGCGGGTCTGCAACGCCATGCGCAGCGCAGGGCGTCCGTCGCGATCGCGCGAGACCCCGATGACCCGGCCCGGCATGGCCCGGACGAACCGTTCGCGGGTCGCGAAATAGGCGGCGTGCGGTCCCCCATAACCCATCGGCACGCCGAAGCGCTGGGTACTGCCAACCACGATGTCAGCGTCGAACTCGCCCGGCGGTTTGAGCAAGACAAGACTGAGCGGATCGGCCGCGACGATAAGGAGCATGCCGCGGGCATGGACATCCACGCTGAAGTCCGCATAGTCGCGTAGCGCCCCGCTCGACCCAGGATACTGAACCAGCGTTCCGAAATAATCGCCAGCGGTAAGCAGCCCGACGGGATCGCCGATGACAATCTCGATCCCGAAATAGCGCGCGCGGGTGCGGACCACCGCGATGGTTTGCGGATGACAGTCGTGGTCGACCAGGAAGCGCGCTGCGGCACGCGGCACGAGGCGCCGTGCCATGGCCATCGCTTCCGCCGCCGCGGTCGCCTCATCCAGCATCGAGGCATTCGCGACTTCCATGCCGGTGAGGTCGATGATCATCTGTTGAAAGTTAAGCAGCGCTTCGAGGCGGCCTTGACTGATCTCCGCTTGGTAGGGGGTGTAGGCCGTATACCAACCCGGATTTTCAAGCACGTTGCGCTTGATAACTTCCGGCATCAAGGTGCCGTGGTAGCCCATTCCGATCATCGAGACGAGGACCTTGTTGCGTTCGCGCATGCGCTGCAAGTGGGCGACGATGGCACGTTCGCTCACCGTCTCGGTCAGGGCCAGCGGCTGCTGCGAGACGATCGTCGCCGGGATCGCGCGTTCGGCGAGCTGCTCTAGGGAATTAAGGCCGAGCGCGTGGAGCATCGCGCTGATTTGTTGATCAGTTGGCCCGATATGACGACGGATGAAATCGCCACGCGATTCGAGCTCGGTTAAGGTCGGTCGTGTCATCATCGATCACAAGCTCGCGACGAACGCGCGATAGGCCGTCTCATCCAGCATCGCCTCGATCACACCCGGATCGTCGAGCACGAGCCGCACGAGCCAACCATCGGTTTGTGGCGCCTGGTTGACGAGTTCCGGCTCGTCGTTCAATCGCGGATTGATTTCCGCGATCGTGCCGCCGACCGATAACTTGACCTCGCCGACCGCTTTCACCGATTCGATCACCACGAGATTGTTGCGCGCCTCGACGTGGCGATTTATTTCGGGAAGCTCGACATAAACGATATCGCCGAGTTGCTCCTGAGCGTACTCCGTAATGCCGATGGTGGCGCTGCCATCGGCATTGATGCGCAGCCATTCATGCTCGGTCGTGAATTTGAGGATACTCATTGGTCGGTCTCAAGCTTTAGGTTTGTGATAACGATGCGGCACGAAGGGCAGACGTGTGACTTCGACAGTGTGCACGCGCTCGCGGATGGCGACCGTGAGGAGGGTGCCAGGCGCCGCGCACGCCGGCTCGACATAGCCCATGGCGATTGGTACGTCGAGGCTGGGTCCGAAGCCACCCGAGGTGACCGTTCCCACGTGAGTGCCCTCGTGCGTACACAGCGCGGCGCCCGCGCGGACCGGGATGCGACCCGTCGGGCGGATCCCGACTCTGACGCGCGTAGTGCCCTCGCGCCGTTGGCGCAGAATGATCGGAGCGCCGGGGAAACGAGCCGGCGTGGCGGTCGCACCCACATATTTCCGTGCGATGACCCAGCTGAGACCGGCTTCGACCGGCGAGGTCGTGCTGTCGAGATCGGCGCCGGATAGGCATAAGCCTGCTTCGAGGCGCAGCGAATCGCGTGCGCCCAGTCCGACCGGTTCGACCTGCCCATGGGCCAGCAGCCGTCGCGCCAAGTGTTCGGCAGCGTTGGCTGCGACGGCAATTTCGAAACCATCTTCACCGGTATAGCCGCAGCGATTGATAAGACAGGCACTGCCGTCGATTGAAAATTCGCGACCAGTCATGAATTCGAGGGTTGCGATCGCTGGATTGAGACTGGCGAGCACGCTGGCGGCGGCCGGTCCTTGAAGCGCGAGAAGGGCGCGATCAGGGTGCGATTCGATGGGGTGGTCCGCGCCAAGTTGACGCTGCAAATACGCAAGATCCGCAGCCTTGAATGCCGCATTCACGACGAGGCTGAAATAGCCGGGCAGGCGGGTCACCATCAGATCGTCGATGATCCCGCCCGCGTCATTGGTGAACAGCGTGTAGCGCTGCTGGAAGTCCGCGAGTCCTACGATATCACTCGGCACCAAGGCTTCGAGTGCCGCGGCCGGCGCGTGTACCGAGATCTGTCCCATGTGGGAGACGTCGAACAGACCCGCGCGCGCGCGGGTCGCGCAATGCTCGTGCTTGATCCCGTGTGCGTATTGCAGCGGCATCGCGTAGCCCGCAAAGGGTACTAATTTGGCGCCGAGTTCTAGATGCAATGCGTGCAGGGGCGTGTGCTTCAGACCATCTGTCTGTGTGGGTGCTGAATCGCGCGGGTCCATGTCGAGCTCTATAGCAGGTCTCCGGTGCGCGTACCAAGATTGAGTCGTTCAGTTGCCGCGTGACGACGGTACGGTTTTGCGCACTTTGCTACCACCGAGACCTCTTCGTGCTTTTACAATCTCGGAATGAAGTTCAGCGACATGGTGCTCAAGCGAGGTTGTCAAATGCAGCAGGCCTTCGACGATCCCCAACAGGGCTACATCATGGTTTGATTTGATTGCGCGCTGGGCATCTTTGAACGACTGTTTGGCTCTAACGTAAGACATGGTGACTCCTCGAGGATAGGATCAGAATCGCGGGTTCATTTATTCAGCTTAACATTCCATCGTGTTGCTAATCCTCAATCTACGCTGTGAACGGCTCCCTGGGTAGTCGCCTTTGAATAACGCGAACGTCTTCATTTAGCAAAGCTGCAAATGGGTCCGCGTAACGCCAAAGGCCGGCCGGCCAATCACCGACTACCCCTTCATTGAGTAATGACCACGAGCACACTGCAGTGCGCATGCTCGATCAATGCTGGCGACTTAGAGCCACTCCACCAGCGGGCCGCCCACCCGTCCAGGTGCTTATGGCCGACGACGATCAAATCGGCATCGCACTTGCGCGCATATTTGGTTATTTCTTCGACCGATTCCCCGGTCAGCACTTCGCCTTTTGCGGTGACGCCCAAACCGCTTATTTGCCGGAGCCCCTCTTCAAGAACGGTGAGGTATTTCCGCGGATCTTGCTCTTCACTTGCGCTCTGATAAAGGCCGCCTTCCATTCCGAAAATTGATGTGGTCAATTGCGGCATGACGGCAACGAGGAACAACTCGCCCTGACTCCACTGAGCGATGTCGAAGCCGTCTAGCAGCGCCTTTTGACCGGATTCAGAACCGTCATAAGCCAGCACAATACGTTTATACATTTTCTACTCCGGGAGACGAAATTAGAATAACCGGCAGCCAATCCAATCCAGTGATCAAAGAATACGACCTACTGACTATAAGCGATGATCGCCGGGGCTTCCCCATTCCTTGATCGAGTGCAACGGGTAGTCGTGGATCAGCCCTTGCCCGAGCGGGAACGGGCGCTCCAAGAGGTCGAGCAATCCGCCGTCCTCGACCGGTTTAGCCACCAGCTTATGCTGGGTGGTCGTCAATGTTCATGATGGTTTTGTAGTGATCCCAGAAGCCGATGATCGACGCCTCGGTCACGAGATGCGCGGAGTCTTCGGCGCGCCCACCGCCCATCGCGATATAAGACGCCTTGTCGGCATCGCGAATCACGCCCTTCTGCACAATTTCGACCGCCTCGCCGTCCTCCATCGAGATAAGGCCGGCCGGTCCGATAAGATTACTCTGTTTGATGCGAATCGCACGCATCTCAGGATCGTCATCGGCATATCCAAAGTGCGTCCATACCAGTTCGAAGCCGTCGACCTTGTTCGGATTGATCTGGCGGACCGCGAGCGTATTCGCGATCTGCTGCACCACCACGTTCGGGAAGATTGAAAGAATCACCAAGGTGATCCCATCTTCGAACTCGCTGCGTCCCGCGAGCAGTGAGGGATCCTGCAATTTGAATCCCGTGTCGTAGCTGCGCACGTCTTTATACACTTCGGCATCGGCTTTGGCGTCACTCGTCGCCGCTTTGCTGTAGAGCATGGTGTGGCGATGTTGCGGGTCAAGCAAGGTCGCGCCGGTTTGCGTCGCGCGATACAGACCGAAAGTGTTGTGGAAAAGGTGGAGCAGGCTCGCGTGGTAAGGATCGCGAGTATTTTCGGCATAGAGCTTCCAATTGCCGTGCATGTATTGGCGTTGGTCGCCCAGGATCTCAATGGGCTTGCGAAAAATACGCTCGATGCTGGTAACGACCATTGCGCCCAGATAATCCCGCAGCGGTTCGATGGCGGTGGAGAAACTCGCAAAGATGAGTCCGTTTAGCGTTTCAACCTGCAAGCGATCGAGACCGTGATGGGCGAGATCAAAACTTTCTGGCATCCCTCCGTTGCCGCGCACACCGCGTCGAAACGGCACGCCTTTTAATGCCCCGCGCAGGTCGTAAGCCCATTGGTGATACACGCACTGCAGGTGGGGCACGTTGCCGCGTGGCTCGCGGCAGATTAGCGCGCCCCGGTGGGCGCAGCGATTCTGTAACACACTGAGCGCGCCGTGTTCATCGCGCGTGACGATGACTGGCGTATCGCCGATGAAGGTTGCCTTGAAATCGCCCGCGAGTGGCACTTCGGCTTCGAGGCCGACGAAACTCCATGTCTCGCCGCGAAAAATCTGCGTTTGTTCGCGGAGATAGTAGCGGGGATCATTGAACACCGCATACGGTACCGCGCAACCTTCTGGATGGCGCTGCCACGCAGCGAACTCGCGAGTTGTGAGAGGCTTGTTCATAGCGTGTCGCTCGTTTAGGCGGTTGTTACAACGGAGTCACCAATAAACTGTCGACCCGCAGCGTATCAAACACCACCAGTTTTTCGCGAAAGCGCCACGCCCCGTCGTGGATCACAATCTCGTCGCGGTAACTTCCGGTGTTATATAGCTCCGTCACACCATTCGTGCGGGTTCGATAGACCGCGTAATTGCTCGTGGCAACCACGGCCTCGTTAATCGGCACGTCGATCACCGTACTGCTGACTATGTGGCGGTAAGCGTGCTTCTCATAGATATTGGCATGCCGCGCCGACACCACGCGATCGACTAGCATCCGTTTCGAATCACAAAAGATCGCCGCAATCGGGAGATTACGCGCGGTATTTTCCTTGGCGATCACGCGATAGATACAGTCATCCGTAAAAAACTCTGGCCAGGATTCCAGCTGGTCCGCATCAATGCATTGCACATAGTTCGCGAGTAAACGCTCGACGCGATACTGCAATTCCATTTCGCTTAAGCTGGCTAATGTCACAGGCGGTGCTTTCTGACTCAGGTGATTCCACTGGAAGCGCGAGATCTTGGCGCGCAACCGGTCTCACCGTGAACCTACTAGGGATGGTGACCGAGCGGAAGGGCGCGACGTCAATAGGCGCTATTCATTCCGCGAATAGATCGACGAACACGCCACGCAACCATTGATTGGCGGGATCGCGGTGATAGCGCGCATGCCACAGCATATTGATATTAATCGCTGGCAACTTAACCGGGTGCGCGCTGGACGTAAGCTTAAATGGCCCGCGCAGGCGCTCCGCGAGCTTCTCAGGCACGGTTGCGATTAAATCGGTGGACTGGAGGATTTGTCCCACTGCGACGAAGTGAGGTACTCGCAGTTTAATCCGGCGCTTTACCCCCGCGTTATCGAGCTGGCGATCGACTTGGCCGTGACCGGTGCCGGCTGCGATCACCATCACGTGTTCGGCGGCTTCGTAAGCGGACAAGGTGAGGGCGCTAGCCTCGAGGGGATGACCACGACGGTACAGGCAGACATAACGTTGATGAAACAGACGGCGCTGAAACATCTCTGTCTTGAGATCAGGCAAATGACCTATCGCAAGATCAACGCGCCCGGCGGCGAGTTCATCACTCAAGTCGCGGGCCAGGTTGCGGACGGTGCTGATGGTGACCCCCGGCGCGACCTCGCCGAGGTGCGCGATTAGGGCGGGGAGAAAGTAAATCTCCCCAATATCCTGCAGCGAGATAACGAAATTGCGCGTGCTCTCGTTAGGACTAAACCGTTGCCCCCGATTCAGCGCATCGCGCACCGCGGCGAGCGCGGTGACCACGGGTTCCGCCAAGGCCTCGGCATAGGGCGTCGGCTGCATGCCGTTGGCGGTCCGTATGAAGAGCTCATCACTGGTCAGCGCGCGCAGGCGGCGTAGTGCATTACTGACCGCGGGCTGCGATAGACCGAGGCGGGTGGCGGCGGCAGACACGCGTCTTTCGTGCAGTAAGGCCTCAAAGATTGTCAGCAGGTTCAGATCGAATTGACCAACGTCCATTCCATCCGTCCTTTAAAGCCGAATATTCTTGCAATGAATATATCTCATTCGGTGCTGCCGTATTTCTTCTCGCGCGTAAGCGCCGGATAATCGGTGGCAGCGTGCGTGCGATGTAGGACGCCTCGAAAACGTAACTTAGCATCGCGCGTTGGGCCATGACTCAAGAGGCAGCAATGACCGAGACGACATGGGTTCGCGTGTGTGATACCGCGCTCGTCGCGCCGGGCGAAATGGCAGCGGTGCCTGACGTCGCCTTACCACCGCTCGCGGTGTTCAACCTCGGCCAACGGTTCTGTGTCACCAGCAATGTCTGTACCCACAACCAGGCGTTGCTGACCGATGGCTTTTTCGAGCACGGCATCGTCGAATGCCCGCTGCACGGGGGAAGCTTTAATGTGGTGAGCGGCGAGCCAGAATCCTTTCCTTGTAGCATTCCGTTGCCCACCTATGAGGTCGAGGTGCGGGACGGCGGCGTGTATGCGCGATTACCGACTGGATTGCGCGCTTCTGCATGACGCGCCGACTACTCACCGTCGACGATAGATATCCACGGCGCGTGGGCCATCATGCCGACGCCGGCCACGCCCCAGACGAGTGATTGGCGCGAAGAGCACACGGTCGATCTCAACGAAACGGCGCGCGTGAATCGGATCGTCAATGGGCCGCCATTCACCAACGTTTTGGGATCTTAATGGCTCGAGAACATTGCGGATAAGGACATCTTGTTCCAAGCCGTCAATACGCAACTCTAAAAAAGCAATGCCATGCAATTTTATCCACGCGCGGCAAGTTCGCCCGCGCGTGCGCCGCTCGCAAAGGCCGTATCCGAAAGCATGCCCTCCGATCCCACCCAATCGCCAGCGACAAATAAATGCTGGCCGACGTTGACCGGACATCGCCCAGCACACCCACCGAGCGCGGCTTGCGGGAAATCGTGCACGACAGTGGACGAGGGTAACCATTGCGATGATTTCAAGCACGCGCGCCAACCGGGCTGCAGTAAATCAAGCAGTGCTTCAAGCTCATCGCGCACTGCGCGAGACGGCCGCTCGTCCAGTGCCAAATATTTCGCGACATGAATCATCGCGCCGCCCGCCGGTGCCAACTCCGCGGCGATAGAATGCACTGAAAGATAAACTGGCGATTCAATGCCGAGCGCGAAGGTATGCGTGGGCTCCGGAAGCGACGACAGTCCGACTTCTAGCGACGCGGCGGACACTCGCCGGGCAACACGCGCGGCATTTTTCAGAGCCTCCGTCGCGACCAAGTCGGCGGCCTCTTGTGGTGACATCGTGAGCACGACTGACCGCGCGCGGATCTGAACGCCATCCGCGCGGATCGCGGACCATCCGCCACTTTGCGCTTCGAGTCCGATGATTCGTGCGCCGGTCTCGATCCGCACACCTGCGGCGTCTGCGGCACTCGCGAGCAAGTTCACCATCGTACTCCAGCCGCGGTCTACATAACGTACCCCGCCATAGACCAAGCGCATTTGATCGAATACCGCATCAGCGCTGGCGATCTCGGGCGCGTTCGCATAGGAGGTGAGCCGCACGAGCATGTTGAGAATGTCTTGCGCGGGTGCACTTGTTGTCAGGCGCGCGAGTGCGGTTACCACGGATTCGCCCGGCAGACCGCTAAAGCCATTGGCGATCGCGGTCAATGCGGCCGTTAACGCGGCATGATCTACCGCCGACATCATCGGACTTTGCGCCGTACTGCCGAGGCCCGGGGGTGCTGGGTAGAACTCCCCGTGGTGTACGACCAGTGCGTTTGGGAGCAACGGCGCACCACCCGGTGGATCGATCCTTAAGCTAGCAAGCGTGCGTTTGGCCGCGCCGCCCAGATACAGCGCATGCGGACCTTGATTGAAATAGAAGCCGTGCTCCTCGCGCGTTCGCGCGCGACCGCCGACACTCGTGGCGGCTTCCAACAATAGCGTCTTTGCACCCGCTGTAGCGGCGGTGGTCGCGGCGGTAAGACCGGCGAGACCACCGCCGACGACCAGTACATCCGTATCAAATGGGTTAGTCACGATATTTCCTTCGCGTGAATTTGGTTACAGGAGAAATCGCTGCGTGACCGCCGATAACCGTCGGCAACAAGCACGCACGTGCTCCGATAGTTTACTGGGTTCTCTGGCGCAAACGAAACGTCACGATTGGCCGCAATGCTGTGCCAACTGCCCCGGAGGAGTGGATGATTCGTGTAGTGGACTATGCGGTGACCGTGCCCGTGTGTACCGAACCGATCTACACGCATGTGAACTGTTACCGCGCGCAACGCGGCGTTTACAAAGCCAAGTGTGATACGGTAATCCGGGGCTATCGATGCAGCGCGATCGGATGTTTTTTTGCGTGTGGCTGGATTACTTCGCTAATGGATCCGCGCCGCGATCCGCGACTTTTATCGTGCCGATACTAAACTAGAGGGAGGAAGTCCAATGCGAAAATCAATATCAAGATTCCTTATCGCGAGCGCGGTGTTCGCGCAGCCGCTCTGCGCACACGCGAGTTCCCGTTACGATTTCAACGGTGGCTTCGGCGATACGACGGGCGCGGGCCCGAATCTGTCACCGCTAGGGGGAACGCTAAACGCCGGCTTCTACGAGTTTGCCCCAAATCAAGGGTTGACGCTTGCGTGGTCGGGTTTTGATCGCGCCACTTACGACATCACGATCCGATTCAGTTTCACCACTGTCGGCGCGAATGCGGGCTATCGAAAGATCCTCGACTTCGATGGACGGACCACCGACGAAGACTTGTACGTATTCAACGAGCATCTGGAATTCGTGGAGACCACCGCCGCGCGTGGCGTGGAAAAACTCATCGACGGACCGGCCGGCACGTTCTCTCCTAATCAGCTTGTCGAGCTCCGTCTTATCCGCGATGGCGCGAGTCAGTTGTTCAGTGCATCGCTTAACAACG